>CALLPO010000143.1 GCA_938015605.1 uncultured Candidatus Altimarinota bacterium
TTACCATTCCTAAGTTTTTTACTCGTTAATTGAATAATTACACTAAGAGTTTCAAATACAAACAGAGCTCATACCACAAAAAGAATAAATACAGTATTAGTAAGCATAGCCATAATTCATAAATTAGCTCACAGGGCTAAACTTCACATATCTCACATATAAAATTTAGCAGGCTTTATATTAAACCATAAAAAAGCCATTAGTGCTCATGCAATTGAAAAACAAAGAGTTGAAAGAAGAAAAAGCTGTTGATCATATGTTATATATCAATATACAACATAAGAAAATAATAGTAGTCATCATGCTAATCAATCAAGTCCATCTGAAATATTTACACTATTAGAAAATCAAACAATCATTAATATGAAGATTGGAATAAAAAATAGTCCAATATTTAATGTTCAAAATGGTGTATTGAATGCAGTAATTAAATCTGAAGTAACATTACTTACAATACGAAAGCTTCAATCAATAAAACTTATATCAATCCCTCATCAAAGTTTAAAATAAAACCATAAAGCTCAGAGTGTTGAAAATAGTATTAACCAAAACATTTTAAATCTCCCTGAAAGTCATTTAGTTCTTCAAATTCATTTAATATTCATGAAATCATCAATAGCTCAAAGAATTCATACAGTTCAAAGTGTAAATAAACTCAAATATGTTTCTTTTCTATTAAGAAGGGAGTTATCAATTATTCACATTCATTGAAGAATCATTGAGACAAGTACCATAAAAAATACTGCTCCTAGAATTATTCCTCATCACATAGTTGGTGTTCAAGCCTTTTTTTTATGAAGTTTAAAAAACTCTGTTGCTTTTCATGCAAGTGCATTTTCTCTAATTTGTTTTCAGAGTTTAAACTCCTTTAGCATATTAATATAAAATGGTGCTGCAACAAATCAAACAAGAAATGTTGCCACACCAAATGCAAATATTGATATTAAATGTGAATTCATAATAAAAGAGTTAATCACAGATTGTCAATTAAATAATATACTCTGAAGGAAAACAGAATATAAAAATCTAGAGTAGCTTATAAAAATATTGATTTTTGTAAAGATTTTTGTTGTAAAAATAGCAAAAATAAGTATTATCAGAAAAATATCACTTTCTCTTAAATATGCTTGAAAAATTTTCTAAAATTCTTTATATATTCCTTAGTTCCCTTTTTGTATTATCTATAATAATATATATTTCTAAATGATGAATATATCTTGATACAAAGATCTTTTATATTCTATTTATATTAATACTACCATTCATTGAACTTTTTATTGAATCCACAAAAAAAAGTTTCACATTTGCAAATCTATGACTTAGATACAAGGACAATGTTTATAAATATATCTGATTAGTATTACTTTCAATAGGTCTATACTTTTATAATATAGATATTGAATATATTTGAATTACTATTTTTCTGATATTTTCATTATTATTTAAAATAGATTCAAGGATTTCATTTGTATTAGCATTGTTATTACTTATCATTACTCCTTTATATTTAATAATCTGAGATAAAGAAATAGCTGAGAGGGTATCAATATTTGCTTATTATATGCTGATAATTTGAGTAATATTAGAAATAAAAAATCAAGTATTTCAAAATAAAGATAATATTAAAGAAAGTAGTGAGGAAATAGTTAAAGTAAATTCAGAAAATGAACTTACTTTTATGGATGAAATCTTAGCATTTGTTTGAACACAGATACAATGATTAAAATCAAAAGTCCTAAAAACAAAGAATAATATTTTAGAAGAAATCTGAGAATGAAAGGGTAATAAGAAAGAAATTCAGAAAAAGGTTATTTCACAAAAAGTTTCTCCTGCTCAACATGCTAAAGTCTTATTAAAAGCGACTAAACAGAATTTTTATGTAAAACTTTTTAACTATTTTTTGAAAAAAATAAAAGAAAATGTACTTTCAACTACACTTTTATTGTTTTGTTTAAGTACTATTTCAACACTTCTATTGCTATGATATGACTTCTTTGAAATGGTAACTATATATTTATTTACTCTTCTAATATTATCATACTTATATTCAAAAAATCTTTGAGCAAAATATGACCTTAGAATTGCAAAAATACATAGTATTAAAAGTATTTCAAAGAAAAAATTCTTAACTAAGGAAGTGACTATAGAAGATGCAGTACTAAATTCTGAAAATATATCACAAGAAGAGCTTGATAATATAAGTGTAGCAAGAAGTCAAGAAAATGTTACAATAACAAGAAAAAGAAATAGGTTCTTTATAAATAAAGCAATAATATTTGCTTCATTTTGACTTGTTATTTGATATTTTTTAATTGAATATTTTAAAATTAACACTCAAGGTGCTGGTATCTATATTGGAACATTTGCTTTATTCTTCCTTGCATACTATTTCACTTTTTCAGATTTAGACTCAAGACTTTGGACAAGGTCAAAAAGAACTGGAAAATACATGTGAACAAGCCTTGAAAATTTTAGTATAAAAGATTTTTTTATGAAACATATTTATATGCTTCTTAATATCATTCTTATACTTTCTATACTTGCAGTTTTATGATTTAAAACTTGAATATTTGCTGAGTGGTATAAAATGTATCAAGAAAAAGTTGGGTATGAAAATTGGGTTCTTACTCCTGAGGCTATTCTCAAAAATGAAGTTGATGAGAAGAAAAGATTATGAGAACTATTGAAACCTAAAATTGATATTTATAGTCAAGAAGCAAAGATAAAAGAGGAAAATCAAATTGAAATACAAACAGAAATTAAAAATATTTCAGACATATATAAGTTTACTCAAACCTTAAGTGAGTGAACTATAAATGATGAAGTTGAAATTCTAGAATGATTTATGAGTAAATTAGGATATTTTGACAAAGAAGCTGATACAACTTTTGATACAGATACAAAAGATGCTCTAACCAATTTATTAAAGACAGAATGTGGTTGGCCAGATACTACAAGATGAATCTTTGGGAACCTTGCTACTCAATGTTTATATACACTAGAAGTTGAAACTGAAGTAACTTGAACTCCTGAAGTTACTTGAGAAAATATTATTTCTCAACCAGATATAATTAGTAATGAAGCTCAAATAAATGATGTTATTCCAACAGAAATAGCTCAGCCAGAAACAGTTGAGATAGTACAAAAAATCCCCGTAGCTCAATATCATACTTTTACTCAAAGCTTAAGTTTAGGTTCAAAAAATGATGAAGTTACAAGATTGGAAGAAATAATGATTAAATTAAACTATTTTGATGCAGATGCTGATAATCTTTTTGAAGAAAAGACAAAAGATGCTCTAACAAATTTACTAAAGACTGAATGTGATTGGCCAGAAACTACTAAATGAATTCTTTGAAATCAGGCAATGCAGTGTTTGTATAGTCTAGAAATTGAAGCTGATAGATAAATAATAAGCTTTTACTCCTCACAGGGAACTTTCTTTTCAAAAAGAAAGGAATATAATGTAATAATAATAAAATGATAACAATAGTCAGTAGTAATATTTGTCCATACTGTAGTATGGCAAAACAACTCATAACAGAATTATGATTTGAATATACAGAGAAACAAGTTGGAATGTGAAGTCCTGAATTGATGGAGATAGTACAAAAGACTGGGCTTATGAGTGTCCCTCAAATTTTTGCATGAGATATATCTAAAGAGAACTTACTTGGATGATATGATGAAATAAACATGCTTAATCAGCAATGAAAATTAGTTGATATTTTTAATACAACAAAATAATGAATACAGTAGTTTGAACAATGACACTAGATTGAAATGATTTAGTTCCAGATGAATTTGATTTTGATATAGTAGAATCTTTAGAAAAAAGTTGAAATAAAACTTTTTATTTTTTCTGAGAGACTGAATGTAAAAGCTCTGAAGATTTTTTAAATGAATCTAAGGGTTTTCTTTGAAACATCCTCCATTATGATATTTCAATATCAAGTGAAGAAAATGTTTTTTTAGACCCATTTGATTATGATGAATGAATTTATGAAGTAGCTAGTTTTGAATGAGAACAAGTAACTTTTTGAGAAATTAAAAATAGATTCTGAGAAGTAAAGGAAGTTATGTCAATTAGAGAATGTGAGGTTTCAAAAAGATTTGGAACTAAAATTATTAGAGTAGATTTTGTTTACTAGACTTTTTTATGAATTCAATAAAACCAAAATATATAGCACAAGTTCAAAAGCCCTATTTATGCAATGTGGCATGTTTAAACATGATCTTATATAGACAAGCAGGGATTATCTTTGAACAAGAAGAATTAGCTGAATTCTTCAATGTAAAAATTCATCCAAGTTTAGTTTCATGTTTTACAAAAAAATTTGAAATTACTGATAAAATCAATGATGATGAATGACTCAAAACTATTGAAGAGGAAAAAAATATTAATAATTTTTTTAAACAAAATTATATAGCTCTTCAGGCTCAATCATTCTATTTAGAAGATATTTTAGAACTATGAACTCTAGAAGAGTTTATTCAAAAAAATATAGTTCAAAATAATGACATGTGGGTTGAATATAAACTAGAATGACTTTTCCCATGAAACAAAGGAATACATGACTGACTTATTGAATCTATCTCTTGAAATGAAATAGTTATGATTAATCCGTGATATGATACTCCAAACAGATATACGTTTGATATAGATGTACTAGAAGAAGCTCTTTCAGATAAATTTGCAAGAGAAACAGGTATAGTTGTAATTTCTAAAAAGTAAACTATGAATCTTCATATACATTTGGGGACAAATTTAGAATATTTCGAATTACTCAATAAATGAAAACTTTTATCTCAATGAAAAAAAGATAGAGATTTAGCTAGTTTTTTTATGGAAAATTTCCCTTGAGAACTAGCTGAAAGTATTTCTCCACAATATGAAGTAAACTTCATGTGAATTAGAGAAATAAAAAAAAGATTTTGACCAGAAAGCTTTAATAAAATTAGTTGAATATATTATTGAAGTGACAATTGTGAATACCTTTCGGTTTATAAACATGAAATAGTAAAAGCTATAGAGTTATTCAGAGAATTCAATAAAAACTTTCCTCCTCATGAAGTGAGAACTTTCACACTAGTAACTCCATATGTATGAAATACTATGATGGAAAAATTAGAAGAAACACTTGAGTATTTAAATGAATTAAAAATTAAAAATCCAATAGAAGTAGTGGTGAATGATTTTGGAGTATTAAGATTACTTGAAAAGAAATATACAAATCTTAAGCCAGTATTTTGAAGAGTTATTCATAAAATTCTCAAAACTCCATTAATAGATACTTTTTGATATGAAGCTCATCCTGCTGGAGATAAAATTAGAAATAAGTCAGAACAAGAAAAATTAGCTCTTAGAGATGAAATAGTAAAATGGCAAATGAAATTTTATAACTCTTCTGAAGTCAGTTTAGAGTTATTTCAAAATTTTCTCAAAAAATACTCAGTTGAAAGAGTTGCTCTTGATTATATGGAAAAAAGAGAAGAACTTTTTGATAATTCAAGATTCTGAGATATTGCAATAGATCTTTATTATCCATGGGCATTAATTTTCACAGGAAGATTGTGTGATACTTCTGCTATAGAAAACCCTTCAAGATGATATTATGCAACAGATGATATTTGTCCAAGAACCTGTAATAAATATGATGTTTCTTACAAGGTAAAAACTGTCTGATATAAAATGATTCAAAGATGAAATGCTTGATATAGAAGTGAACTCAATCTAGATTTCTTATCTGAGAATTTTGCAAAAAATAAAGCAAACCGTTTAGTGTTTGCTCCATTTATTAGTGTTTAGATTATTTAGACCATTGAACTAAATATGTTATCTCCTCTTCTCAAAGTGAGTCAACTAAATCATCAAGGCTAGCATATTTGTTGCCCTTTATGGACTTATCGTAGCTTTTTTTTCATTCACTGCTCTTTTCTCTAAGAGTAATTTTCTTTTCTCATTGAAATACAACAACAGATTTATATCAGTTTGAAGAAAGCCTAGTGCATTCTAATATAGCTTGTATTTTTTTCACTGTCAAAATTATGTATTGCTCTCAAGTCTCAAGTGCCTTCACATTTCAAGGATAAAGATTTTGTTGTGTATTAACCATAATATTTTAAAATATATTATTCTGCTTTAAAATCACTTTCACTTATAATCAAATTCATTTTCTTTAGAACTTCTGTTCCTGTATCAGGAATTACTACATAAGAATTTTTCGATATAACATCTTTGTTATTAATAAGAGCATCCATAACTGTTTTGTTGTAATTATTTAGATATTCATATTGCTTGATATATTGATTGATAAAAATCAAATGTGTTCTAGCATAATTGTATTCTCATTTTGCTCTTAAATACCAGTCAATATTTCTGTTAGTATTATCTGCATCAAAAGCTTTAAAATCAACATTAATTCTTGCTTTGATTTTATTAATCTTTTCAACACTTGCAGTCAGCTGAGTTTGAAGTTCAGTTTTTTTCTTTTGGAGCTCTTGTTTATTTGCAGTTGCCATTTTATATCTGTATCATAGTTGATCAATATACGCATCAAGTGTTTCTCTTTTATGGTTAGAACTTTGTAACATTCAGCTAACATCAGTTTTCATGATATTATAGTATTCACTAATATTTTGCATATGTTTACCAGCATTAGTAGCATCAGAATATTCTCTAGAAGCAACAACTTGAGACACACTTGCAACTCAAGTATATAAATTATTCACTCATCTTTGTTTAAACTTAGTTCAAACATTAGTAGTTAAAGCTACTCACACATTTGCTAAGATTTGAGTATCTGAATTTTTAAATTTATATTTATTATTGTTTCAAGTATCTGAAAAGTTTTGTACTTCTGTCATTTCAGAAGGCTTTGTAGTAAGTTCACCTTCATTTAAAGCACCATAAGTAAAATGGATAGCCACAGCAAAAAGCAAAGACAGAATTGTAATTTTTAGAATTTGTATTAAAATTTTCATAGATAAAAATCTTTTTAAATATAGTATATATCTATATTCTAACATAAAAAATAATATGAGTAAAATTTTAAGCTTATTTTTTAGTATATCATTGCTCTTACTTTCTACTAATCTGGTAAGTGCTAACAGTAACCTAAAAATTATTTCAAGAGATCAGTGGTGAGCTGATGAACAATATAGATACTGGAATTCAACATACTGGACAGATATCTTTAAGAAAAGAGCTGCAAATTCATTAGCTGCAAATAAAAGATGGGCAAGTTATTCAGAAGAAAAAAAAGATTCACTTACTGCAAAAAGTAAAATCAGTAGTGCAAAAACTAACAAAATGAATGCATATTTAACTAATAATTTTTATGAAGATATAAAAATCACTGATACACAAAGATATGATTGAGAAAACAAACTTGCATGGCAATATTCAAGAACTAATTATGTAAAAAATATTGTAATTCACCACACTGAATCTGACTATAAAAGTTCAGCACAATGAATCAAAGATATCTATAGATATCACTCTATTAATAAACAGTGGTGAGACATTGGATACCACTATATTATTTGATATGATGGTGAAGTCTATGAGTGACGTGCTTGATGAGATTATGTAATTGCCTCTCATGATACTTGGAATAATAGATCAACAGTATGAATTTCAATCATGTGAAATTATAATGATGAGCATCTTAACACTACTCAATATAATTCTCTTAAAAAATTAGTTTCCCACCTTACTAAAACATACTGAATAGACCTTAATACTAAAGTTCCCTATCATAAAGAATGTTTCTGAACAAACTGTAAAAACTGATTAGACACAACCTACTATTACCCTATTGTTGGTCATCAAGATGGGAAAGCTACTTCTTGTCCATGAGAACATGTGTATGAAGAAACTATTCCAAGATTATTAAAAGAACTTAAAGCTGAAACTTACTGATACAAAAAAATTAGCTACACAGAAATTACAGCACAAAAAAAAGCATATACAACTAAGATAAATGCTCTAAATTGGATAATTATTAAAAAAAAAATATCAAATTTCTCTCCTGAGTGAAAAGAAAAACTTATTCAAAAATTAAACAATCTACTCTCTTATGAAATAGATTGGAAGAAAGAGATTTTGTATAGAAGATTATTGGAAGAGATAAATTAACTTGAAATGAATTGCATCTTATTTTTTGAGATTAACATTCCACTTAAGTCCCCTCATTTTCAAGCTCCAGTATCAATTCAAACTGATAAGATTCTGTACTTTTTGTTATGTTTTAATATTGGTCCTTCTTTTCTTGGAGTATGACCATGAACCAACATTGTTCATTTTTGATTAAATTTTTTTCATTCAGTAGGAGTGTTCCCTATTAATTCTTCTCTAGAATAATCATCAATTGGTCTATTTCATCTAATTGGAGCATGACAAACAAGAATTCATTCACTAGGTATTTGAATATAATTTTGAAAAGAATTCATAAAATAATCTGATAAATCTTGATTTTTGTCTAACTTTTTTGCTAGGTTTTCTACCCATTTTTTTGTATTTTGTCACTCTAGTCTTCAATTAATTAACTGTTGAACTAAATAATCTTTATTTCATAGTACTAATTCAACTCTCTCTTGATTATCCATTAAAAAATTCAATACTTTAATATTCCCTTTTCAAGGTCATACAACATCTCAAGCAAGAATAATTTTTGATAATCATTTTATATTTTCAATAACAGACTGTGAAAGTAACTGTTCAAGTTTTTTATTCTGTCACTCAACATCTCAAATAATAAGTGTTTTAGTCATATTTTTAGTGTAAATTTATAATAATATTTATACATAAAAATATAGAATAATCAATTTTATAAATTCTAAATATGTTTTCTATAATCTTTTTTTGTAGTTTTTCAATATATCAGTAGACTACTACAATAATTTTAAAA
This sequence comes from uncultured Candidatus Altimarinota bacterium, assembly GCA_938015605.1. Taxonomy (GTDB): domain Bacteria; phylum Patescibacteriota; class Gracilibacteria; order BD1-5; family UBA6164; genus CALLPO01. The sequence continues at coordinate 8,913 of CALLPO010000143.1, forward strand.
ATGTATATATGTCAGAAAAAATCTTCAAACTAAAATCAAAATATTCTCCAGCATGAGATCAGGCGGAAGCAATTAAAGGGCTTAATTGATATTTATGAGAATGACATAAATGGCAGACACTTTGGTGAGTAACTGGGAGTGGGAAAACTTTTACTATGGCAAATATTATTGAGAAACAGAATAAACCAACACTTGTTGTTGCCCATAATAAAACTCTAGCTGCTCAATTAGCTCAAGAATTTAAAGAGTTCTTTCCAGATGCAGCGGTTCACTATTTTGTAAGTTACTATGACTATTATCAGCCAGAAGCATATGTAAGTAAAACTGATACATATATAGAAAAAGAAGCTACTATCAATGAAGAAATTGATAGGCTTAGACATGCTGCAACTCAGAGTCTGTTACAGAGAAAGGATGTAATTATTGTTGCTTCTGTGAGTTGTATTTATGGAATCTGAGACATTGATTCATATATCGAACAGACTTTTGAACTCCAAGTTGGACTCACTGTTGAAATAGAAGAGATTCTTAAGAAATTAGTTCTTATTCAATACTCTAGAGCAGGTGCTGATTTCAAACCTGGTAACTTTCAGGTAATGTGAGACTTACTTGAAATCTTTTCTCCTAGTCAAGAAACAGTCTATTCATTAGAATTTTGGTGAGATGAAATTAGCCAAATTAGTAGAAGAAATTACCTCACGTGAGAAGTATATGAATATTTAGATGCCATAAAAATATTTCCCGCTAAACATACAGTTTCATCTAAAGACAAAATTGAGGCTATGATTCCTCTTATTCAAGAAGAATTAGCAGATAGACTCGATACATTCAAACTTGCATGAGATGCAGTAAAGCAAGAAAGACTTAAGACTAAAGTAGAATATGATCTTGAAATGATGCAAGAAGTTGGATATGTGAATTGAATAGAAAACTATTCAAGATATCTTGATTGAAGAAAACCTTGAGATCCAGCTCAAACACTTATGGATTACTTTGGTAAAGATTTTCTCACTCTGATTGATGAATCACATATGACAATTCCTCAAATTGGAGGGATGTTTGCTTGAGATAGAGCAAGAAAACAAAATCTTATTGATAATGGTTTTAGACTTCCTTCAGCATTTGATAACAGACCTTTACAGTTTGATGAATTTGAATCTAAACTTAATCAAGTAATAGCAGTCTCTGCTACTCCTAATGTATATGAAATAAGAGCAAGTGAAAATCAAGCAATAGATTTTTATGACAAAAAATGACAAAGAATTACAAAAGATGAAATAGATGCTAGTAATCTAAAATTCAAAAAAACTTCAAAATTCTTCAACTTTGACCCAACTATAGATTGAGATTGGGAAGACGCTGAAGATTGCAGAATTGTATCTCAAGTTATTAGACCAACTGGATTACTTGATCCTGAAATTGAACTTAAATGAATGGATTTCATGGTTGATGATATTATGAAAAATATTGATGAGGTAGTGAGTAAAAATCTTAGAATGTTAATTACAACAATAACTAAAAGAAGTAGTGAGGAACTCACAGATTACCTACTTGAAAACTGAGTAGCTGTAAAGTATCTTCATAGTGAGGTTGAAACTCTAGAACGTTTAGAAATACTTAAAGAGCTCAGAGAATGAAAAATAGACGTAATCGTTTGAGTAAATCTACTCAGAGAGTGACTTGATCTTCCTGAAGTAAGTAAGATTGCAATAATTGATGCTGACAAACAAGGGTTCTTAAGAAGTGAATCCGCTCTTATTCAGATAATCTGAAGAGCAGCTAGAAATTCTGAGTGAAAAGTGACTATGTATGTTGAACAAAGAAAGCCTCAAGATATTTCAGAAAATGAAGATAGTTCAGAACTTCTATGAGAAGCTATTACAAGAGTTGATAAATGAAAATGGATTAACCCAGATGGACTCATTATTTCTAATGCTATGAAAAAAGCAATAGATTTAAACTACTATAGAAGGTGAATTCAAGCAGAATATAATAAAAAGCATTGAGTCTCTCCAGAAACTGTTTTTTCTAGTATTAAAGAAGTAGCTGTATCAGCAGGAACAAAAAGAGAATACTCTCTCAGCACTGAAAAAGACATCAAAAAAACTCTTGCAAGATTAGAACTTGAAATGGATATAGCTGCTGCTAATATGGAATATGAAAAAGCTGCTGAAATTAGAGATGAAATTTTAGATATAAAAAAAGGGAGAAAGAATAGAAAATAATTAATAAATTACACTAAGAAATAAGTATGAAAATAAATAAAATTATAATAGCATTAAATGAACAGATTTTTTTAGAATTTTGTAAAACTCTAGATATCAAAAATATCAAAACTAATGAAGATATAATTATTTGAGAAAAAGAAAGAGAAAATTCTGACTGAGAAGAAGAAATTCTCACAATTGTTCACGGAAAAGACATTTCTAAAACTGTAGATTTTGTAAAAGCTACATATATATTAATAGATAAGATTATTCTAGCAAACTCTGCAAAAATTCTTTCAAACTGAGAATTTAAGGACTGAGATGTTATTATTCCAAATACATTTATATCAGAATTATGAGATGCCAAATTCTTAGATAATGCTATAGGAGAAGATTATGATTTAAAAGCTTTTTGACTCATTCTTAATGGGATG
>CALLPO010000144.1 GCA_938015605.1 uncultured Candidatus Altimarinota bacterium
CAAGAAAAAAATGTAGAAGTACTTGATGCCCCCGTTTCTGGTTGAGATATTGGAGCAAAAGCTTGAACTCTTGCAATCATGGTTGGTTGAGAAGAAGATACTTTTAACACTATTCTTCCTTTATTTGAAATCATGGGGAAAAATATAGTTCTTGAATGAAAATCTTGAGCAGGACAGCATACAAAAGCTGCTAACCAGATTGGTATTGCTTGAAATACTATTGCATTGTGTGAAGCACTATTATATGCAGAAAAGGCGTGACTTAATCTAGAAAAAGTTGCTCAAATAGTTGGTTCTGGTGCTGCTTGAAGTTGGGGGTGGACAAATCTTGCACCAAAAATAATTACTTGAGAATTAGATACAGTATTTTTTGTAAAGCATTTTAAAAAAGATCTAAAAATAGTTCTTGATGAGTGTGAAGCTATGAACCTTTCTCTCCCAGGTTTAGCCCTTGCTAATGAACTATATAAACAAATGAAAGCTTATAATTGAGATGAACTAGGAACTCATGCTCTAATTACAGTTCTAAGAAGAATGAATAATATGAGTAAATAAAAAAACATCCAAAAGGATGTTTTTTTATTTGTCTTACTAGAAGTAAACTTTTGTGTTTAAATCTCTATAGTGACTTCTAATAATAGCTTTTTCTCTTTGTTTTCTTTTTGAGTCTCATTTAACTGCATATCTAGAAGTTCTTAGCTTAGTAGCTATTCTAGATTGGAAAAACATTTTTTTATATCTTAGAACTAATTTTTCATTAGTTTCTCATTCATTTCTTACTGCATATATCATAATTTTCTATCCTCTTATGTAGGTATTATATTTAAATTACTTCGGCAGTATATTATTAAATTTTTGTTTGTCAAAAATAAATTAGTGGATAATATCTATATAATAAATATTAATACTCATACCCTTAAAATGAATACTGAAAAGAGAAAAAAACTTGAACAAATAATCAGAGTTATTGTGAGTAGATTTATCACTGAAGACCTTCCTGATAATGAAAATATTTTTGGTATTATTAATATTTCTGAGCTGATTTTATCTACTGATGGAAGTTATCTAGACATAAAAGTAAGTGCTTTTCATCATGAGGACCTCCTTACAAAAACCCTTGCAAAATATGCTTATATTATTCAAAGAAGTATTTGAAAAGAAGTATCAATGAGAATAAATCCAAGAGTGAGATTTAGATATGATGATTCATGAGAGATATGACAAGAAATAACTAAAGAAATCAATTCAATTGATATTGAAGATATGGAAAAAAAATTAGGACAATAAATTATATTTTTTATATTATATAATCATGGGAGTTAAGTTTTTCAATTTTTTTAAAAGTAAAAAGAAAAAATTTCAGGAACAAACTAAGCAAGAAAAAAATAGACTTTATCTCAGAAAAAAAGAGAAGAAGTCTATTTATGGTAAGCAAAGACTAGCAAAACAAAAACAACTACATATAAATTTTGATTTTAGAAAAAAGGGTTTAATAAGTATTTCATTATTTGGCTTTATTGCTGCTTCAATTTGAATAGTTTTTTTATTTAAAGCAGAATATTTTACTGTAAAACAGATTACTCTACATTCAACTGATTCACTTACAGATATTAATGTTGCATATAATAGTATTGATTCGTTTCGTAATACTAATATATTCAGAATTACTACTCAGAATGTGCTACAAAGATTGCAAACATACCAACCAAACATAGAATCAATATCTTTAGAAAAACAACTCCCTGACTCATTAGATATAATTATTGAGTCGTCACCAATTATGATGTATGCTATTTTTAATGATAAATTTTATGCTGTATCTCAAAATGGTGTAGCAATTAAGCAGAAGGAAATACCAAGTGAAACAAATATGAATTCAATTGAAATTATGCAAGACAAAAAAACTTCTGCTTTAAACATAAACTATACATACATTCTAGAAACAGAATCAATTCTAAAAATTACTTCTTTACTTAGAAACTTCCAAGACAACCTTATTGATTTTACATCAGAAAGAATACAATACTACACAAAAGAATCTGAACTGCATATCCATCTTGAGAATAAAACACTTCTTATTTTTGATACAAATGGAGATATCGCTGAACAGGTAAAAAAACTCCTAGTCTTCTATAAGGAAACTCAAAAACTCAAACATATTTATGTTGATCTAAGGATCAGCAATAAAGTATTTCATTGTGACTATACTACTGAATATCAATGCAGACAAAATTTAAAAAAATTATATACAAAAAAATAGAACCTATATTTTTAATAAGTTCTATTTTTCTGTTTCTATTTCTTTTCTAATTCACACAATCAAACCTCAATTCTTAACATCTGTGAAATAAAGTTCATCTACAAGTCTTGATATAATCATAAATAGTCATCTTCATCTTATTGATTTATGATTATCAAATCATTTAGTTTTATTTTTATCCCTTAATCATTCCATTTCAAGTGCAGTTTTTGCATCTTTTCAATTTCAAGTATCTTCTACTTCCAAACAAACTTCTACTTTATCTCATTTAATTAGTGTCCTGATAACCATTTTATTTATATCATCCTCTTTACTTCAATATTCAATACTATTATTATTGAGTTCATCAGCTATAAGTGTTAACCTTGATTTCCATGTAGATTTAAAGTGGAAAAAGTCTGACATATCAACAATAAAATCTCTTAACACCTTTGAACTCCTAAAAATAGCTGGATATTCAACACAAATATCAAGCCCACTTTTGTTAAAATTCTTTCTGATTATGTCTTTTCTATCTGATGATTCAATAATATCAGATATAGTAATACATTTCATCTCTTCTAAAAGTAAGAAATACTGTAGATAGTATACCAAATAATTGCTATAAAATCAAAAAAAGAACACTATTTAAATAAATAGTGTTCTTTTTAAGAAAGTGTTTATTATCTAACAGCTTCTTTAAGAGTTTTACCAGCTCTGAAAACAGGAGAGTTCATTGCAGGAATTTTAATAGCTTCTTTAGTTCTTGGGTTAACACCATTTCTAGCAGCTCTTTTAGAGATTTTAAATGCACCAAAACCAGTAATATTAACTTCACCACCTTTTTTAAGTTCAGAAGTAACAATTTCAATACCAGCAGTTAACATTTTAGCAACAGCATCTTGACTTAAACCAGCTTCAGCTGCAATAGCTTTTATAAATTCAATTTTTTTCATAATCAAAGTGTTAATAATAATAAAACATTGTAACTCCCTCAATATAGCCCTTTTACATTTTATTGCAAATCTTTTTTTATTTTTCTTCCCTTTACATAAGGGTTTATAGTAAAAAAGTAAAAATAAATGGCTTAATTAAGCCATTTATTTAATTACTATATAATGAATATTTTAACATATTCAAAAATTCTGTATTATTAATTGATGTTGAAATATTTTGTTTATACTTTCAAACTGTTACTGTTGAAGTGATATTTCACACTGGTTTTGAAAATAATTCTCATAAACCTGCACCCAAAATATAATCTTTTCCTACTACTCATTTATTAAATAGCATGAGATAACTATTAGTATTTCCAGCTCATGACGGAGAAGGTTTTAAAAAATATTGTACAGTTTTTGCTCATGAAGTGTACTTTCAATCATTTTTCTTATAAACTTGGCTTGTCGTCATATTAAAATCTCCATTTCAAGACATTCACTCTCAAGCACCTATAATATTCCAAATAATATCAGTATCAGCAGTTAAATTTGGTTTTGTAATTCAAACAGTATTCACAAATAGTGGGATGATAACTGTCTCTCAACTCTCTAGAGATCAGCTAAAACTATTCACTGCAATATCTGTTGTATAAGAAATCAAAGGATCAGATTGAGCTTTAAACGATCATGTAAATGTGAGAGATTTAGAACCTATATCTGTACTAGCTAAATCTTTATCAGTAGCATATCAATTCTCTTTAATGTTTAATAATCAAAGCTCCATAGCTCATTCTGCACCAGCATATGCTTTAAGATAATTTTCTGATCATCTGCTATCTTTCATCTCTCTGAGTACTAAGTTAAACACACCTGTCGTTAACACTAATAAAAAACCAATCATAAAAATAGCTATAACTATAGAAAATCACTGTTTATTTTGGTTATTTTTTTTCATAGTATTATTTTACTTGTAAACTTCTTTCACTAAGCGTTGTTTGAAAATGAATTACTGATCATCTAATTAAATCTGGTCTTACTCAGTTTTTTATTGCTGCTCTAACACTCATATTAATTGTTACCTTAGGTATAGGTCAGTTTGTCATGCTGAATTCTAAATTAGTAAATGACATTTTTGAATTTGTAAGTGGTCATAATCATTTCTTAACAAGAGTACAAGTTGTAGCAATATCTGTACATAATGTTGCATCAATTCTTGTATCATAATTTGCAGCCAGTATTTTTTCAGAATTTGAAAGAAAATAATAATCATTTCAAATCTTTAATGCACTTCATACACTTGATCCTGTTCAATAAGCATCTCAATTTGTTTCTGATAGACCAGTAATACCATTTTTTCTTACATCCTCAGCAAGAGTCTCAACAACTGACTTTATATTTTGCTGCATTTCACGATTTAAATCAGCTTTAAGAGCAATTTCTGAAGAAGTAGCATAGATCATTAAAATTGATACCATTACAATTGCAAGGATTGTCATAGAAACAAGTACTTCTACAAGAGTAAAAGCATTGTTTTTTTTAGAAATGTTAGGGTAATTTTGCATAAATATCTTTTATAATCTTTTCCAGTCAGCTAAAATAGTGGTTATCTCAATATCATAAATTCACTTTTCATTCCAGAATACTCTTGAGCGAATCTTCAAGGCATTATTTACTGCATTAGTTTCTGCTATATCATCATATAACTGCTTTATTTCAATATACCTATAAAAAGGGGTTTTCTTTGTGTTTATCACTGCATTTCAGAGACTATTTACACAATAAATGTATTGATTTTCTGAATTTAAACAGAGCCTATATATATCTTCATCTGTATCACTAATACTTTTTAGTGAAGCTTTAAATTCTACAACTTCTGGTTCTGTTGATGCTAGTATTGTTCAACTTCAAAATCATACTCACAAATCTAATTCCAATCTATAAAAATCAGTACTCCCTGTAAGTACATCAGTATAATTTCATGATAATGGTCTTAATGTATTCCATTTTTGAAGTCTTGCATAATTTGTATCACGTATATTTCTTATCAATTCAATCTGTTCCCTTGCTAGGTTTGATGCAATAATTTGATTTTTATTGTAAGTATTAATTCTAGAAGTTGAGCTTATAACCATGTACACTGCTGAAATTCCTAGAGTAAATATAAAAATCCCCACCATTATTTCTATAATAGAGAGCGCCTTTTTATGTGAATTATTTTTTTTCATATTTTTTTATTTACTGAACATCAGCTACATATGTTTTTGTATAGTATTTTATTTTTTTATTAAGATTTCAAACATCAGCTCACCCCATTCAAACACTAAGTTCTAAGTTTGTATCATTAAAGTTATTTGTGTTTTCTAAATAGTTCCCACTTCAAGAAATCGCATCATAGATAAATAAATAATCTTTTCATGATATTTTAACTCATGGTTCAAGTTTTTTCTTCTCAAATAGTTTTGATGAATCAATCTTATCATTGTATGATGGAACTGATTTACTATGTGGATATGGATATTGAAAGATAGAAATATCTTCTGATCAGCTTGAAAAAAGTACTCAAATAGATGAATTTCAAGTTCAAGTAAGAGAACCATTGATTGCTAGATTTCTTGATTCATATAAAGTTTGAGCAACAATTTTAGCTGAATTTCTTACTTTTTGCTTTGTTTGGAAATGTTGATACGGAGCATATACCATCATACTCAAAATGAGCATTATAGTTATAACAACCATAAGTTCAATCAAAGTAAATGCTTTTTTTTCTAACTTCATAATTGAGTGATTTTTAATTAACTGTTTGAGTCACCTTTAATATAGCTCCAAAAATTGCAAATGCAAACCAAAGAACAAATGTTCATGCAATTAAAATTGCAATTGGTTCTATCCATTTAGTAAGATTAGCTAAAGAATAATCAACTTCTCTAGTATATTGAGCATTGATCTTTTTTGAAATCTCTTCAATTCTTGCAGTTTTTTCTCAAACTGACAACATTTGTAAGAAATCAAGTGGGAAATACCTCCCTTGTGAATCTACTTCTTCCATTGATTCTACAATTTTTTTACCATTTGAAACCTTTTCAATAATTCTTTCAAATAATGACTCATAAAGTTCACTTCCTGTAGATTTTCCTGTTAGTCTTAATGCCTTAATAATGTTTACTCATGAACCCACAAGTGTTCATACACTAGCAGAAATATTAGAAAGAACATAATTCTGAAATACTGCACCAATAAGAGGAGTTGAAAGAAGAATATTATTAATTTTATTTTTTCATTCAGGTGTAGATCTATATCAAACAAATGCTACAATTCATGCAAATACAACAAAAATTATATACCAGTAGTTGTTTATTAAAAAATTTGATGTCCCTATTAAGGCAACTGTTGCTGCAGGGAGTTCAACCTCTGCGGTTTCAAATAATGGTGTCAAAGAAGGAATTACATATGATAATACAATTATTACAGCTAGAATTAAAAACAAAAAAATGATTATTGGGTAAGTTAAAGCACCCTTAACTTTCTTTTTCAATTCAGAAGTTCTCTTTAAATCATCACTTAATTTTTGTAGAGCCTCAACAAGCATTCATGTAGATTCTCATGCTTCAATTATTGAGACTTCTCATATATCAAATATTTGTGGGACCTTTCTCATAGATTTAGAAAAAGAGTCTCCACTGTTAACATATGTTTTTAGTTCATCTATTTTTTCTATAAAGAAAGGATTTTTAATTCTTGCTAAAACTGAATCTAAAGCATCGGAAATTGTCACTCAAGAATCAACCATAACTGATAAGTATTCAAAAAAGTTATATTTCTCAACAGAAGAAACACTTTTAAAGAAAATAATCTCTTTTTGTTTATTGTTTTGTGTATTTGACATAGTTTTGTCGTTGTATAATTATTTAGTTTTAACTTCTTCCTATTTATTTTCTATTGTAGAGTTTTGTTTAATTTCTTTATAATAAAGTGTGAGAGGTACCTGAATATTAAAAAATTTATCTTTATCTTTAGGTAAGGTAAAACTATTAATATAGAATTTATATTTTGAGTCTGTAATTAAAAAATCTAGGAAATCAATCATTACTTGTTTATTTCAAACTCTTGCAGAAATGCTAACATTTGATTCATTAAATCATAATTCGTTAATAATTGGCTCAGACATTGCAACAGATATGATTTTCATTTCACCATTTTTTGAATAATTAGTAGAAAATCAATAGATTTCATTAATTATTTCATCTTCATTAAATTGTTGTAGGTATTTTCAAATTTCATTATTATTAGACCCATCAAGTTTTTTTAATTCTTTTTGCTTTTTCTCTAAAATATCAATCTCTGAAAGTTGTTTAGCATGTGTACTTTTATTGTCATCATAACTACTCATTGTAGAAATCAGTGTTGAATAATATCCTTTTGTAAAAAAAACAAATATAAATAATGATAACAGTACTAAAAGCATTGATACAAATTTTGAATTATTATTTGGTATAGACATAGTTGAATTATTAATTAAGTAATGATTAGCTTGTTAAATTATTGTGTAATTGCTTCAGATTCATTTTGAGTTTGAACTTTTTGATTTCTTTTTTCTATTTTTTCTAAGATAGCTTGTTTACTTGACTTTACTGGAGCTACAGTATTATCACTTATCTTTTTAGGTAAGTTATTTTTTACATTAAAATTAACGTTTAGCTTCATTGAATCTGATCAAGATACTTGATTTATAAATGGTAGTGTGAAAAAGGTGTTTTTGTCTGCTCTATATCACTTAATAAAATCAGTTACTATTGAATATGAAGTTAAACTTGATTCAGGAGAGGTAACTACTCAAGTTGAGATAACACCTGCAGAATAGTCAAAGCTTCAAAAATTAACTAAATATTTTTTTTCAATTAATGAAAGTCTCTCAATAAAAGTTGTAACTTGTGATTGGGCAGTAAGCTTATCAATCACTTTTTTATTATCTGTTAAAAGTTTAAAGACCTGTAAATTAGGATCTTTTTGCACATCTATGATTTTTTCTTTTGTTTCAGAAATGTTAGTAGTCAATCTTGCATTTTCTCATTCTAAATACATATTGTATCAGTATATACCTGCTGTTGATATAATAGCAAAAAGCAAAAGAACAATCGGGATGATTTTTCCAGAAAACTGTGAAGTTTTTTTTGTTTCCATAAAAATAATTATAAAAGTTAAATTAGTACTTACTATTAATAATAAGTTATATTAAGTATTTTTTCAATAAATAAATGAAAAAGCCTAGTATTTATACTAGACTTTTATTATTTAATAATCATTATAGAGTTCAACCTGTTCAAATATTAATAGCAAAGTTAGCAATTGTCCATGCAAACCATATAACTACAATTCAGATAATAACATAAATAATTGTGTTTTTTGATTTTTTAATAGTTTCTTCATCCCCACTAGAGGTTAAAATTCTGAATCCTGCATAAATTATATAAATAACTGCAACCACCGTTACAAACGAGAGGAGGTATATAATTATTTCTTGAACTGTTCCTGAAAAAGTACCAGTAGTATTAATGTCCTTCACTCCTTCTTTCACCAAATTCACTCAGTTATCTAAACCAAGTTCAGGTGAATTATATGGAATTACCACTTCTGTTCAATCAAAAAAAGTTACAGCTCAATTCATATATAAAACTGATGATAAACTCACTCATAAAAATAGTAAAACAGTTATAATTTTTTTAAGTATATTTGGCATATTATTAATTTTTAATTTGAAATAAAGTTCTTATTATATATATAGTATAATATTATATTAATAAATGCAAGAATGAGTGATAAGTCAAAACATACAAGTTTAAAAAGATTTTTTTATCTGAGTTTTTTGTTCTGTTTTATAAGTGTCCTTTTTTATATTAGTTGATTACAAGGTATTCTTTCTTTTGTTTTTTCACTATGTGTATATTCACTGATTGCTTATTGATTTTATAGCATATGGAAAAACTTGAGAAAAAAAGATGCTCTTGATTTTGTGAATTTTTGAGAATATTTTTTGTATAAAGTTTCAACATGAATTTTACTTTGTATAGTAATTATTTGATGATTCTCATATTATAAAAATGAAAAATCTCCTACCCCAATGCCTACATATTATATCTCAAATGGTGAAAAAGAGATTATCTTTCAAGCAATGAGTCATATTGGGAGCAACAGTTTTTATCAAATAATTCAAAAAAAACTAAGAGAAAAAAAGAAAGATTGATATGTCTATTATTATGAATGAGTAAGACCTTGAACTGATGAAAACATGGACAAGTTCAACTCTGCAATCTGAATAGAGTTTGATAAGGATTTGTACAAAAACTTTTCAAAACTTTATTGAGTAGTCCATCAAGACAATTCAATATACTTAGGTTTAGAAAACAATAAGGACTATAATATTGATTTAAGCATTGATGAAATTATAAAATACTATGAAAATGACTCTTCAGAAGATTCACCAAACAACAAACTTATGAAATGAATGAATAATTCAGAAGTTGTTGACATTAATTCAGAAATTATAAAAACTCTTTCTTCCCTTAATGAAAAAGAACTCTCTATTTTAAGATATATAAATAAGGGAATGCTCAATTTTATGATTTGAAGTGAAGGCACACAAAACCTTGTTATGAATAATTTTACAAACCAAAAACTATTTAGTATTATTTTAGATAAAAGAAATGAAGTATTGTCTGATAAAATTATAACATCAAATGATAAAAAAATCTTTATCACATATTGACTTCTTCACTTTAAATGAGTATTTGATATATTAAAAAAATCGGACAATAAATGGAAAGTAACAAAAACAGAGTTTCTCTATCCAATTCAGTAAAATTACTTGCTAAAAACAGCTATTTTAATATACTATTCACAAATATTTTTAAACATTTTTGTAAATGCCAAAAAAGACAGATCCAAAGGATAACAAAACAAGTCCAAAAGAAGAAAGTCAAATTGAAGAAGTAAACCTTGATTCACTAGATATAGATAAGCTAGAAAAAGTAGTTGCAAAAATAGATAAAGAACAATGAACGAATGTAATTTCAGCTCTTGAAAAAGAGAAATGACTTCCTAAAATGCCTACTCTTAGAGAAGATGACAAAAGAAGAGTATGAAAAGGTTTGAAGAAATTTATCGATGTAAAAGTACCTGAAGAACTCTTAGAAGATATGCCTGATGAGGTTCAATTACTCATGAAAAAGTGAAAGCTTGAGTGACAAGTAACTCAGGATGAGTTAATGGCTGCAATTCCTAATGCAGAAACTGATATTGATTTACTTGATGATGTCTTCAAAAGATTCATGGAGTTAAAAGTAGATATTGTTGATAACCTTGATAAAGATAATCTTTTTGATTCTTCAGATAAAAAAAGTTGAAAGAAAGCAGATAAGGCTGCTGTTTCTCTTTCAGAAATTTCAAATGATTCTATTAGAATGTATTTGAATGAAATTTGAAGAGTAGAACTTCTTACTGGGCCTCAAGAAATATCTCTCTGAAAAAGAATTAGAGCTTGAGATATGGAAGCTAGAAAAGATTTAGCTGCAGCTAACCTTAGATTAGTAGTTTCAATTGCTAAAAAGTATATGTGAAGAGGTCTTTGACTTCTTGATCTTATTCAAGAATGAAATGTTGGACTATTTAGAGCTGTTGATAAATTTGACCCTGATAAAGGGTTTAAATTCTCTACATATGCTACCTGGTGGATACGTCAATGAGTAACAAGAGCTATTGCTGATCAAGCAAGAACTATTAGGGTTCCAGTTCACATGATTGAAACAATCAATAAGTTTACTCATACTTACAGAAGACTTACTCAAGAACTTACTAGAGAACCTCTTATGGAAGAACTTGCTCAAGAGCTTGATATGGATATTAGAAAAGTAAGACAAATCATGAGAATATCTCAAGATATTCTGAGTCTTGATTCTCCAGTAGGTTCAGAAGAAGATACTTCCCTTTGAGATTTTGTAGAAGATGATAAAAACCCTTCTCCAGATCAACAAACAAATATGAATCTTCTAAAAGATAATCTTTATAAAATGCTTGATTTTCTTACTCCTAGAGAAAGAAAAATTATTATTATGAGGTTTGGGCTTGATGGTTGAGACGTTCACACACTTGAAGAAGTTTGAAGAGAATTCTGAGTAACTAGAGAAAGAATCAGACAAATTGAAGCAAAGACTCTTGAAAAATTAAAAGAGCATCCAAACGCTGATAAAATTAAATTCTTTTAAGAAATATACACAAAAAAATATCTAGCTAAGCTAGATATTTTTTATTTATTTTCTATTGATTTGAAAATAATGGTGGTGGAGTTGTTTGAATTAGTGGATTATATTTAACTACAACTGGATAAGGTAAATTAGCTGTAGATATTCAAAATGCTGATGTACCATTATTTGCTGGTCAAGTAGCATCTAGTATTCAGTCTCCATTACTATCATAATTATAGATATAATACCTCCTTAGAAAATTCAGATCATATTTTTGAGCCTCTGTCATATCACATGCTCATGTAATAAAGTATGGACAAAATGGAGTAGATGCTCTTGATCAACCAATAGTATTATTGGTAAATAATGATCAATTAATCAATAATTGGTTCCTAAAATAACCTATTCAATGACTTTGATTTAATATACCTGATCAAGCATCATATGGGAGTATTGCTTCATCAGCAAACATAATTGCATTAATATTTAAAACTTCATCTTCAATTAAGATATTTCACCCATTTCAGCTACTATCTTTTAAAACAATAATTCATAGAGGTTCAGTTCATATCATTATATCTGCTGATATAATTAAATCTCATCATTCTACTAAAAGTGTTCTTGGTTTAGTAGTATCCCATCAGCTTACTTCTAGTTGAGATATTATATTACTGTATGTTCAAGTTCAAGTATAATATATAACTGTATTATCAATTAATAATCTAGGGTTAGTTCATCAAGATAAATTTTTAATTAAACTATAAGCATTACTTCTTACATCTTTTTTAAGAATTGCTTTAGTAATTTTTCAATCAAGTTTTTGAACTTCTGGATCTTGGCTATTCGTAATATTTTGTTGTTTTTCACTGTATGTTTTTCAGAGAACTTTTATTCATATTTGAGTATTAACACTTCAATTAAGTGGTCCATGATATTTATCTTTTCAAATTATATCTGAATTATAAGTTACTGTCCTAGGTCAAACTGGAGTAGTAATATCATAAACAATATGAGTTGATAAATAATGCTGACTAATGTCATTTATTATTTGAGACTGTTCTAGTAAAGTGTCTAAATCTTTTTCTCCAGTAAAGGAAGAATTTCATTGAAAGATAGATATTGGACCTGTATTATTTACAGGATTGCTTGATGACGGTGATGCCGTAAGTTTTAGAAAAGCAGCTTCATTCCCTCAAAATTCCAAGAATATATTTTTATTACTTGCAGGCTGAACTGAATGATCATCAATTCTTATCTTACTCTCTTGTGTTACTCATTCAATAAACCCATACTGTTTAATTCCTTCATTCATGAATGTTGTTGTATACATTGGATTGAACCTAAAATCAATTGCTGGTGTTGTAATTGTTTCAGAACCTCAGAAATCACTAACTTCTGCAGTAATACCATTAGATGGGATAGAAAAATTTCATATCATTTGTAAATTAGGTAAACTTACTCCCTCAGTTCATGTATACACTTTAAAATTAAAATTATATATTCAATCATTATCATTTTGGAAAATTCCATTATTAGGAGTATTTCAGTTAGTACTAATTGACAGCTGTTCAGATCCAATAAATACAGCTGAATTTCAACTTGCAGAATATTGATTTAGATCTAATGAATTATTATAATTAATATTAGTATCAACTGTTCTAATTATTGCTCCTCAAAATTCATTTACCGGACGTATATTATTCCCGTAAGTATCTTTAAGAGTTAGAGTTAGAGTTTTATCTATACCATTTGCAACATTATTAACATCAGTTAAATCTGATTGTCAGGTTACTCTTGAAACTCCTCATACATTATAGGTAGCATCTGCTGATTGAGAAATATCCTCTGCATAAACATTATAAAAATTATTCATATTTAAGTTAATACAATTTGTTGCCTCATCACAAACCATTCACACATCAAATGAGTAAGGTCTGTAATTTCAGGCAGCTAAATCATTATCCACCCTAGTAAAAATATTCCCTGTTGTTCTAAAACTATTTCAAGTATCAAAAGTAAGAGGAATTGATGTACTTGGGTTTGGGTTATTATAATTTTCTAAATCTGCTTCTATAGATATAATAGGTGAAGTTGTTGGTGTAGTATTAATAGTGATTGATAAATCTCTAGCATCAACTGCACGGAAGTATGTTTCAGTAGGAGTATCTAGAGTTATCTCACTAGGTAGAGGATCTACTGTATCAATTTTTATTATAAAAACGCTTACACCACTACAACGTAAATTACCTGATGCATCTCTTGCTTGTGTACATGTTTTTCCTCTATAATAGTGGATTCAATCTGGTAATCACGATGTTGATGGCCCTGATGTACTACTTGGATCACAAGTATTGGAAGTATCTCTACAATAATATGTAGTTCTCGTACTTACTGCTCATGAATAATCAGTACTTGTGGAAATAGTTGTAGTATTATCACTTTTCCACTCATCATCTCATCTATCATTTGCAGTTAGACCTGGAGGATTTGGAGTTGTATTATCAACATTGAGTATAAATCTTGCTATTGATGATGAACAGTTTCAAGCAGCTGTACATGTACGAGCACTAAAATAATGTCTCCCATCAGAAAGAGAAGATGTATATGGTTGTGATTGTGTAGAACCATATGATGGAGTACAATATGATCAAACATTCATACAGTACCTATTAGCTCTTGGAGAAACTTCTCAAACTGTATTTGTAGAGACACTTAGACCAGTTCATGTAGTTCTCCATCTATTTGATGATCTTCCATCATATGCTGAAATTCATATTGATCATGGAGTTGTTGTATCTATCCATGTATCTGGTCATCTATGGTAACCAGAAGACGGGGTCTCCATAGCTTGATTTCATGCTCCATCTCTTGCTCTAATCCAAGTTCTATATTCACGATTCACTAAACTTGATAATGAGAGATTTCCTGAACTTCATGTTTCCCAGCTACTACCAACCCAAGCAGATGTAGAACTATTTTGAAA
>CALLPO010000145.1 GCA_938015605.1 uncultured Candidatus Altimarinota bacterium
AGTAGCTCTGAATAAGCAATTACACTACACCCACTACCATCTATTTTTATATATTCTTTAAAATTTTCTTTTTTTAATCAACAAGCAAGAATATTTTCACCATCTTCCTTTAGTCTTTTAATTTTAATATCATTAACTAAATTTTTAAGTGCAGTTACTTCTTTTGTATAAGTTTTTCAGTCTTCTTGAGAGAGTACTTTAATTTGGCTTTCTTCTATTGCTTTAGCTTGCTCAGCCTCATCAGTGATTCAATCTGTAGTACTTACTGGATATACATATGGGTACCCCATAAGTCTATCAGCATGTGAGTAAGGAGAGTAATAAGTAGGTCATTTAGGAAGAGATGCTAGAATTGCTGATTCAAGAAAAATTAGTTCACTAGCGGGTTTATCAAAATAAGTAAGTGCAGCTTGCTCAATTCAATAAGCATTATTCCCAAAAGAAATTTTATTTAAGTATAATTCAATAATTTTTTCTTTAGAGAAAGCATTAGTTAATTTGTAAGATAAATATATCTCTTTAATTTTCCTTTCTACTTTTCTTTCATTAGTAAGGAAAGTATTTTTAATAAGCTGTTGAGAGATAGTTGAGGTTCCTGCTATTTGTTCACCAGTTGTTGCAGCTGTTAATCAAGCTCTTGCTAAACCTATTAAATCAAAACCAGGATTAGTCCAGAACCTTTTATCTTCTCATGCAATAATAGCATTAATCATTTTTGAATTGATTTTATCAAATTCAATATATGTTCTTTTTTCTTTATATACACTGTATAAAAGATTCCCTTTTCTATCATAGATACTAGATGTTTGGGCAATATCCATATCCTTTAATTTTGTAATTGGAGGAAGTGGTTTAATAATTTTATTATACAAAATAACACCACCAACAACCATAGCAATTGTAGAGAATAGAACAAGAATCAGTAAAAACTTAAGTAAATACTTTGAAAAAGTTCTTTTTTTCTTTTGAATTTTTCTTCAGATTGCTCTACGTTTAGTTGTTGCCTTAGCAGTTTTAATCTTTTTAGTTTTGAATGTTACCATGATTTAATCTTGTTGTGTATAAATTATTTCAATTTGTGTACTTTGGTCTCTTGCATACTTAGGTCAACCTATATTTTCAACTATATCATTCTCTCAAATATCTAAATATTCTTGTAAGTAACTTCTGGTAATTGAATCTAAGGGGACTCAATTTGTTATAACTTTTGTTCTAGTATTATTTGATTCAATGCTAATTCAACTATTTGTTTGTAGTGACTGAGTTGATTGATTGATGTTGAGTTCATTATACTCTTGTAAATTTAACTTTTTTTCACTTGTTGCTACTAATTTTTCATCAGTAGGTTCAGGGATATTTCAAATCCTTTCAGAAACATTGATAGTGAATCAAATTTTCTTTAATCATTCTCTGAGAATTTGAGCATCTTCTTTATCCTCAGCTCTACTAAATATACTTATTTTATAAGTTTCATCAAATAATTTTGGTGAATTGAATACAACATTACTATAACGTTGTATTTCAGTAAAATCATCTAAGTTTTTATAATCAGCTGATTCTCATAGTAATACACTGGTTCATCCAAAGTAAGATCTTTGAGGGTAATACATATATCATCACTTCTCACATACTCCTTCGTATGTACAACTTGTATTTAAACCTGATGAATAAACTTTTGTGTTTTCTTGTAATTTGATTTGTGTAAAGAGTTTTGTAGCAGAAATTAAACTAATATCAGTTCACACATATTTATCAAATATATTATAGAGGCTTTTTATACGAGTAGGACTTGAAATTGATCAGTTTGATAAAATTTTATCTTTTAATGCTGTGATTACTTGTTGTTGTCTGTGACTTCTTCCAAAATCTCATCCAGTGTTCTTCCTTGATCTTACATATTTTAATGCAACTTTTCAATCCAGTAACCAATTTCATTTTCTTAAAATAAATGATTGATATCAATGACTATTATTAGGGTACTGATGATCCACCAGTGTTTTAGGAACATCAATTTGTACTCAACCAATTGAATCAACTAATTTAATGAATCAATTAAAATCAATATTTACATAATAATCTATTTTTTCATTAGTAATTTCAGTAATTTTTTCTTTTAGTTTTTCAACTGCAGCATCTTCATCTTGATATTTAGCAAGATAGTGAACATATAATCCATTAATTTTTCCTTTAAATTTTGCACCTGAGCTGTTTTCATCTCCGTAATTAACATACAAATCACGGGGAATAGAGAGCATTGTGATATGATTTTTCTTTTTATGAATACTTGCTAGTATAATTGAATCTGTAAGCTCAGGAGCATCATTTCCATATCATCATCTTCAAATAATAAGTACATTAGTTTTTTGAGAATTATCTAATTTTTTAGCTTCTTGTTTTTCTTTTAAAACCTTTGCAGCTTGAATTTTCTGTTCTTCTTCAGGAGTAAGTGTAAGAAAATTCTTAACATTTCCAGTTGGCCCTAAAAAAGTCTTATAGATGTTTAGATTTGTACTATTTACTTTATTGATAGCTACAAATGCTAATATAAAAATGGCTAAAACAGCAAAAAAACCAACAATACTTATAAAAGGGGTATTGCTTTTTTTTCTTGCTTTTAGTCTTTTCTTTTGGAACATTTTTTTATAGTAAAAATCTGGCTAAAGGATATAAAAAAAAACAAATTTATCAAAGTATTTTTTGCTAAAATTTTGTAAAATAATATACTAATAGAAATTATATTAAATAACTATATAAATATGTTTAAATTACCAGAATTACCATTTGATAAAAATGCACTTGAACCAATTATTAGTGCTGAAACTCTTGATTTTCATCACTGAAAACATCACCAAGCTTATGTAACAAACCTTAATAATTTTGTAGAAGCTGATTCTAGTTTAGAATGAAAATCTTTAGAAGACGTTATTAAAACTTCTTCATGAGGAGTATACAATAATGCAGCGCAAGTATACAATCATACATTTTATTGGAACTGTTTAAGAAGTGTTGAAGAAGATAACTCTCCAAAATGAGAATTACTTTCTCAAATAAAAAAAGATTTTGGGAGCTTTGAAGATTTTAAAACACAATTCTCAGCAGCTGCAATCTGAAATTTTGGTTCTGGTTGGACTTGGCTAGCATCTAATGCTTCATGAGACCTTGAAATAGTATCAACTGATGATGCTTGAACTCTTATCTGAACAGACTATACTTCACTTCTTGTGATTGATGTTTGGGAACATGCTTACTACATTGATTTCAGAAATGCTAGACCTAACTATGTTGAATCATTCTGGAAATTAGTTAATTGGGATTTTGTAGAAGGGAATATGAAGTAATAAAAAAATAAAAACCTATTTGTGAGAATAGGTTTTTTATTTTTTTATTACTAAGAATCAACTTATACTTTTAGATATTTTTTTAATATTTCAAATGTAGGATCATATGTAAGCACACTTTTAATAAGTGCTTCATCAAATTGATAATTCTCGGCCACTCAATCTTCTATATCTTTGGGTAAATCTATACTTGTTTGAAGAATGTTTTGTAAATTTGATTCAGTATACTTTTTATATTTGTAGTATATTTTTTGTTTGGGTTTTCATTCTAATTTTATTAAAGTCAGACGTATAAATTTGTTTATTATACTGATGGGTATTTTAACTTTTCATAATTCTACATCTAAGCCCAGACAATTCTTATGTATATATAATGATAATTCATCTATGAAGTTTGAAAAATCTCTTGGGTTCATGCTCAGAAGACATTTAGTATACTTGTTAATACTTTCTTTTGAGACTTTATTGCTCTTAACTAATGTAACATTTTGAGTATTTTCAAGAATAGTATTCATTGTTTGAATAATTAATTTAATATTCTTTTTAACAGTTTTTGATATTTTTATTTTTTGTGAATTTTTATCTGATCATAACTTAATAACAGCAGAAGCATCTTTTTTTATGAAGTCTATCTGTATTAGTGTATTTTTATCTAATTTCAACTCTAAAAGTGGATTTGATCTTAAAAAAAATCACAATGATTTCTTTTGAGAATCATTATCAAAATCATTATAAAAAGCATCAGATAAGTGTTCTGAAACGTGCTCAGGAATATCATTTTCTGTATATTCTAACGAGTATATAATTCATTCAGCATCTAGGAGCTTATCTTGCAATATGTCATCTGGAGAATTTGTTCCTAATTCTTTACCCATAGTTTAATTATTGTTTTAAAATTATTAGATATATTATTAGTATTTTTAATAATAAGTCAATAAAAAAACACTTCTAACATATAGTTAAAAGTATTATTTTATTTGCAATATTTTTACATACCAGGCATTCCTCCAGCAGGAAGGTTGATTCCCATAGAACCCATTACTCCTTGCATCTTTTCAGCTGCAACTTCTTGAGATTTTTTCACTCCTTTGTTTACCGCTTCAGCAATTGCTGATTCTAGAGCAGCTTTTTGAGAAGGGCTTAATCCTGGTATTAAATCAGCTGTTTCAAAATCAACTTTTTCAACTTTCATTTCACCATTTACTGAAATTACAAGTCCTCCAACTTCAGCTTCAATTATTGTATTTTCTAATTCTTTTTTAATTTTCATTGCTTCTTGTTGCAATTTCATCATTTCTCATGCTTTTGAAAAATCCATATGTATATTTGTTATGTAAATTAAACTAAAAAGATTATATATAAAATCGTTTTTTTGCAAATAAAAAGTTATTGTGATATTATGATTTTATATTATTATTTGTTATTAAAAAACATGAGTACAACAACAGAAGACCAAGAAGAAGAACTGTTAATTATTAGTGATGATTGAGATGATGTTATTGATATGGACATTGATCTTACTAAAGAAGAGAGCAATGATTCTGACGTCATTAGCTTTGATGAAGAAGTATCAATTGATGAAAAAATAGAGGTTAAAGAAGAAAATAAAGAAGTGTCTGATAATTTAGACCTTGGAGAATTATCACTTGAAGTTGATGAAAGTGAAGAGCTTAATTTAGACTTTGACTTAGGTTGAGAAGACTCTGAAATGACTGTTGAAAAAATGCTTTGAGAAAAAGAAGAGGCTTCTATTGATAATATTGAAGTAGATGAAGTAACTGAAACTACAAACACTTCAGAAGACTTATTTGATTTTGGTCTTGATTCTGAAAGTACAGAAGAAGACTCTTTAA
The DNA here is from genome assembly GCA_938015605.1 of uncultured Candidatus Altimarinota bacterium. Lineage (GTDB taxonomy): Bacteria > Patescibacteriota > Gracilibacteria > BD1-5 > UBA6164 > CALLPO01. Next base: position 5,192 of record CALLPO010000145.1, read on the forward strand.
ATATAGTTGAAGAAAAAGCTGAAACAGTTGAATTAAAAGATGAAGTTGTTGAAGAATCACTTGATGCTTTTTCATTAGAGACTGATGAGGTTGAAATCAAAGAAGATACTGAGTCAAAAATAGATGAAGTTGATTCTATGTCTTTAGATATTGATGATTCAGACTCTCTTACAGATACTGTTGTATCTGCTTGAATAGTTGCTTGATGAATATCTGTAGTTGGATGAGATGACTCTTCAACTGGCGATGATGATGTAAATGCTATTCTTGATGCTACAATTGCTAAATTAGTTCTTAGAAAAGAAAAAATTGATGCTGTTAAAGAAAATACAATTGCTAGTATTGCAAAACTTAATGAAGAAATTAAATCTCTACAATGAGAAGTTAAAACTCATAAAGGTGAAGTGAAAGAATTTGATAAAGAAACTAAAAAAATTGATGAAAATGTTACTGAATTAGAAAAAATGAAAATGGTTTAATAGAAATGCTCAAATTAAGATTCTTGTGTAACTACAAGAGTCTTTTTTTCTTGTTCTAAAAATTCAATTAAATATTCAATAATCTCTTCTAACTCTATTCATATTGCCTCAATTTTTTTCTTATTCCTTAGTGAAAATAGTACTTTTGTTCATGATAAAGAGGCACTTACAATTTTAGCATGCCAACTAATAAGAGAGACTACTTCAACCAAAGTCTCTACTATTTCAATTGCTAAGACTCCATTTATATTAGTAGTAATATGTTCAAGGTTTATGGACTCACTGTGATTCTCAATTTCTTCATAGAATGTATCTAAAGCTTTCTTTAATTCCCTTTGATACAAAAAGTTTCATGCTGATATAGGTAATGATATTAATGATGATGCAGCAAATGGTATAGCTAAGTCAAGTGATTCACCAACAACAGCAGCTTTATTCCATTGTTTTACAACTAAATATAATTCTTTAGCTTTTATAACAGTATCTGTTAATTGAGTAAATTTACTTTCTTCATCCAATATATGTATAAGTTTTTGTTGATTGACAAGAATCTCTTGCTCAAGTGTAATGACAGGATTTTGTATTTTTGATGAGAATGGTATTTTTTCAGAAATTTTTACTTTAGGAGAGTATTTCTGAATGTTTCCTTCTTCATCTAATAAAATAGCTAATTTTTCTTTAGCTTCTTGAATTTGATTTTTAAGAGAGTTAATATCTTCTCAACTTTCATGTATTGTGTTTTCTATTGTTTTCATTGTTGGAAATTATAACTATGGATAAAAAATATTAGCTTATCTTCATCTATCTCATTTTTTTTACAAAAATCTGATAGTAATTCTTTGTCTTTTTTTAATTTTTCTACAAACAACTTTGTTGTTACTTTATTACTTGAACAAATTCAATCAACTTTTTGAAAAATAATGCTATTTGATTTTTTTACTCAATTTAAAAATTTACTTACTGATTCTCTACTTACAGTATTTGTTCATCAGAGATCATCAATTATTTGAGAGAATGCCAAACTTACTCATTTTACTGATGTGAGACCTTCTCAAATTGAATTATTAATGATTTTCACAAGCTGAGCTTTCTTAAATTTGTTTCAGTTAGTGACTATATAAAGTGCAATTGTTATTCAATATCCTGTAAGGATGATATTATCGGGTGGAATCTTAAAATCTCAAAATTGTATCTTCATTAAAAGGTAAACAACCCTAGAGTCTTCCTTTGCTTTTTCTTTTGAGTTTTTTGTAACTTTTTGTTTGTAGGACTGACTATTACATTTTTTTTTCTTTCATAGAGGGATCCAC
>CALLPO010000146.1 GCA_938015605.1 uncultured Candidatus Altimarinota bacterium
CATTTGAATTAGGCGGTACATTGCCTTTTTTTGAATTACTCATCATTGTTATTTAAAATTTTAAATAACTGTGTACGATAAGTTAGAATATGGGTGCAAGTGAGAGGAGGAAGCTACACCGATAGGTGTTTAGTTCAACAATATGTATGATAGCATATCTACTCCTTCGTCGTAGAGACGCTACATACAATTATCCGTTATGTAGCATTAAAAAACAAGAAAATGAAAAATCACGAAGAATACGAAAATTTGATAAAGTCTTTAGGCGAAAGTAATTTCAATTTCTTAGTCAAAGAATTTGCTAAAGAATACTATCAAACTCAAGAAATACATATTTGTAACGGACCTTACGATGGAGGGCTAGATATGGTATACTCCAAGGGTGAAAAGGAGATTAAAAAGAACATTCAAATTACTGTAACTAAAACCAAGATTGAAGAAAAACTTTTTGAAGATGTACAAAAAGCAAAGGACAATGTATCTGATTTTGATTACCTCTCTAGTTTAGACTTCTATATATCTTCTGCTATTACTCAATCTAAAAAGAACAAATGGATTAGAAGAGCCGAAGTAGATTATGACATTTCATTGAAAATCATTGATGCTAAAAAGCTTTCTCATAATTCAGATGAATTTAAATCAATTTCAAAAGCTTTAGGAGCTATATATGATATAAATGAAAGTCAGTCAATATTTGAAATTTCAAATCAAGATAAAATTTTATTTAATGTTATTGCTTCTGGGGAAAATAGTTCAAAAATTAAAAGACATCTAATTCATGCTGTTATTTTATCAAATGTTTTTCAAAATAATGGAATAAGTCCATCTGAACTTTTAATAAAAATCAAATCCTCTATCTCATCAGAAATTACTCAAAGGACTATTGATGATGAAATAAACTATTTAAAAAGTAAAAACAACCTTGTTGGTACTGGAAGTTTAACATTATCTGATACAGCAAAAGAACGTCTAGAAAATATATTTGAATTAAATGAAATACAAGAAAAACAATTATCGTCAGAGATAACCAAACTGTTGATTGCTCATAATATCGAAGGTGCTTCAATAGTTCTCTCTAGGAAACTCATAGAGTTATATATTCAACATTTTAATTATGAAATTGAGGAATTCAAATCTAGCGAAAATTCCTTCCTAAAGTCTACGAATAAAGTTTTTAAAGAATTATGTAAATTATTGAACGATAATGGAATTAATGAAGATCAGCAATGTAAAAAGGTAGCTAAAGAAATACTAGAAATTACATCATCAAATGCTTTCTTAACTAAACTAGGTGCTTCATCAATGTATGTAAAGCTATATAACTCTAATCGACTTGAAGAGTTTATAAATAATAGTAATAGAAGTGTTTGTTTAGATACTCAAGTACTTCTAAGATTATTATGTGTACTATACAATCCTAAATCTAATGACAAATCATTAATCGCAGTAAGGAATTTTAACTCTACGATTAAAGAAATGAACATTTCAATTGACAAATTTACAACTGTTGATTATGTCGAGGAAGTAGCAGGTCATTTGCAGAAGGCACTTAAAATATACAATTATTTAAAACTTCCTATTTTCAGCGGAGTTGGAAGGTCAAGAAATGTATTTTACAACTATTTCAGAGAACTAGTGGAAACTAATGAATTAGGTGAAATGGATTTTAGGGATTTTGTAGAGAAAGAATTATTGGGCATTTCTTTACCAGGTGAATTTGAAAATAACTTCATTCAAATCGTAGAAAAAAGACTCCAAAACCTATTTGAAAATCTAGGATATGAAATTGCTTCTCCTCCATACTATGATGACTTCATTAATACAAAAAAAGAATTTGAAATTCATTTAGGAATGACACGTCAAAATAGATCATTTAGAGCTATAAAACATGATGTAAGAACAGCCTTATATATGAGTGATCAAGAAAATTATTTTAATATGGAAGAAGAAATTTATCTTGACCCTTATCTGATATCTTGGGATTTTCAATTCTATAAACTTAGAGAAATATCGAAAATGACCTATTCCAATTACAATCATTGGTTTGTCTATACTCCTCAGAAGTTTGTTGAAAAATTACAACTTTCAATGTTTAAAATAAAACCAGAATCAATAAATGAAACTATTTTATCGCTTGTCGAAGAAGATTTTAATAGTACTTCTCGGAAAAATTTCATCGATGTCATTTCTTCAATATTCAATAAGGAAAATGTTAGTGAATTAAAACTAGCACAAAAATTTGCAAACTTGGAATCGGAATATACCGATGAAATAGAAAGCAAAGAAGAGTTTCAAAAAGTAAAACAGGACGAATCGCCTTTGACTATTATATTGTCAATAATAATAAACCATTACAATAATCCTGAGATTGAGAATTCAATGAAAGACTTTACTGACTTATGTCATAATGACTCTTTAACTGATGATGTGCTAGTTGTTATAAATAGTGCCATTAGTGCTTTTGAAAAAGGCTCTTTAAAGATTGATGAAACTATTTCTGAAATTGATAAACTAATCGAAAACGCTGCATAACAATTAGCAACAAATGTTAAAATCGCGACAGCGACTTTTAGCATTTTTGGTAGTGTTGTGCTAAACACGTATCGGACATTCTTGGCAGTGTGTATTTTCAAAACAATGAACCCGTCTAAAAGTCGTCTGGTTTCATGC
>CALLPO010000147.1 GCA_938015605.1 uncultured Candidatus Altimarinota bacterium
GGTAAATAGTAGATAAAAATCTATTGACAGATGTCTAAAAAATCTTTAAAAGAATCTTTTAGTAGAGATTTTTGTCCTCCTGATATTTTTTCAATATGTAATTCCCCAGGATTATCAAGAAGTGTAAAACTTATATTTGCATCTACATTTTTTTTATCACTGGTCATTTTTGAATATACATTTTCAAAATTTATGTTTTTTGAAAGAAGTATTTTTTTATTATTTCACAACTTGTTTTTTATAAAATTATTTATGTTTTCTTTATCTATTGAAGATAGATATCATAGTTTGTGAGAAAGTATATTCACATACATCATCCCAAATCAGACACATACTCCATGTGGTAGTTCAAAATTGGTCACTGATTCTAAAGCATGTCAAAAAGTGTGACCATAGTTTAAAAACTTTCTTACTCACATTTCATGTTCATCTTCCATCACAATTTTTGCTTTCACTGAAACATTTCTAGAAATTATATTATTAAGGCCTGAAGTGTCTGAACTCCCAAAAATTTCTCAATCTATTTTAAACTCCTCATAATATTCTCTACTATCAAGTAGTGAGTGTTTAAGTCATTCAAAATATCAACTCAAGATTTCTTCTTGAGGTAATGTTTCTAAATATTCAGAGTTAATAAATACTCTTTCAGGCTGTTTGAAATTTCAAATAATATTTTTTATATCATTAAAATCAACTCCTGTTTTTCATCATACCGATGAATCAAACATAGATAAAAGGCTTGTTGGAATTTGAACAACATTAATCCCTCTTTTAAAAATACTTCCTGCAAATCAAACCATATCTCACATTACTCCTCATCACAAAGCTACTATACAGTCATTTCTATTAGCTTTAATATCTATAAGTTTTTGGCAAATCTCCAGCACTCAATTCATATGTTTATTTTCTTCTCAAGCAGGAAGCTTTAAAGTTTCAACTTGTACACTTGAATTAATACTAGACAATAAATTATCACAGTGAAGTGGATATACATTGGAATCACTTACGACTAAAATTTTACTATATTTCTTACTGATTAAAAAATCAGAAAGTGCTTTTCAAGTATTCTCTACAAACTCTATTTCATAACTATCATCAACTTCTTTTTTTAAGTTTATTTGTAGATTTTTCATAATTTTCATTTTAATGTGTAATTAGGATCATATTCAACAACAATATCTTTTACATAAAATAAATTACATAGGTAAAAAAAGTTGTCTCTATTTTTTATCTTTTTTGAATTTATAACTTTCATTATATAAACTTTTGTATGTTTTTTTATATATAAAAAATAAACAAGTAATACAATTAATAAAAAAGGTACAATACTACTCATTCCAATAAAATACAGTAACAATGAAAGTACTACTATATATAGACCATACTTATATAATACATGAAATAGTATTATATTTTCTTTCATATGGCTTGATATAACATAGTTTTCATTATTTAAGAGATTTTTCGTGATTACCATATTTTCTTTAGTCTGTTATTATTATTTCTATGCATCTCCATTACTTTATTGTTAAGTATACTCATACCATCATAAATATCACAATAAATAACTTCTCATACTTAGAATCTCATCATTCATCAGGAATGTACTTTGGAAAATATGATCTTAAAAGCAATGCAATGATGATTAAATATACTAAATAGGTTTCTCTTAAGAAAGTAACCTTAGAGAGTGGTCATACACTATAAGCAAGAGCATCAAATGTAGCCATTAATAATCAGGCTGTTTCTGCAGTAATAGCTATCAGAATATATTTTTTCTTGTCAGCTGAAAATAATTTTTGAAATTTCTTTCATCATTTTGTAAAAAGTAAAATTCATACTGCTCAACAAAAAGTTCAGAATGTATGCATTCAAAATATTGACCAGAAATCATGTTCCAAGAAAAGATAATCTGTTCATATAAATGATGCTGAGAATCATATCATTGCACCAAAAGGTAAAATATAAGTGTATATATCCCCTTTTAATTTTAGATCTTTTGATACCAGATATGCAGCTCATAGAAAAATAATTGCATGCCCTAAAAGCTGTTGGAAAGTTAATGATTCTTTCAGAAACCAAACTCCAACAATAAAGGCAAGAACCATTTGAAGTTTTAGAATTCATCAAATTGTTCATGGTGTTATTCCCATAAACATAGATTTAAAATACAAATATATTCCTGCTAGAGAAGAAAGTCCTAAAATGAATGAAACTATCAAGACTACAATATTTGAAATATCAAAACCATGAAACAACAACACATAGATTGGAACTAATCATAGAGCTACTCATGAAATAATTGTTGGTGACTCAGCATTTTTAAAAAATGATTTCATAAAAATGTAATCAATCAACACAACTAATACGGTGAAAATAATTGCTCCAAATGTGTACCATATCCATAACTCCATATAACCTTGTATAATAAGTATTATTCAATCTTTAACCTTATCTTAAGAATTAAACATATAATTTCAAATATATAATTTTATTATGAGAATTATTCTCACTATATATTTGACTTATAGATAATAAATATTATATTCACTGTATTATTTGATGAAAGATAAAATATGACTGAAAAAATGGATTATGATTTAATTATCATTGGAGCTTGAAGTGCTGGATACCCTGCTGGGATGTATGCTAGTAGATACAAAATCAAAAATGTAATTATTGGAGGACTACCTGGTGGAGCACTTGGGACTTCTCATAAGGTAGAAAACTGGCCAGGAGTAATTTCTGCTCCAGGTGGTGAAATTATGGAAGATTTCAGAAAACATGCTGAAACGAGTGGTGCAGAAATTCTTACAGAAATGGTAACTAAATTAGAAAAAAATGAAAATCATTTTGATGTAATTACGAGTACTGGAAAAGAACTTAAAGCAAGAAAAGTAGTGCTTGCAACTGGGAATAACTATAGAAAACTCTGATGTAAATGAGAAAAAGAATTTCTTGGAAAATGAGTAAGTTATTGTGCTACTTGTGATGGAATGTTCTTCAAATGAAGAGATATTGTTATGGTTGGAGGATGAAATACAGCCATTACAGAAGCCCTCTATTTAGCTGATATTTGTAATAAAGTATATATTGTTCACAGAAGTGATAAACTCAGAGCTGAAAATATCTGGATAGATAAAGCAAAGGCTAGAGATAATATTGAATTTGTACTCAA
>CALLPO010000148.1 GCA_938015605.1 uncultured Candidatus Altimarinota bacterium
ATGAAGACAGATTTCATCAAATCCCTGAAGTGTTATTATTAATGTTATCGTCTGTAAAATAATCAAAAAGATTATAATCAGCCTCAAAGCTTATTTCATCAGAATCAGCAACCATTGATCAATTTTGGTATGTAGATTTGATCACAAATTCTACCACATATCCATCTTCTCATGATGGTCACGTCTTTTTTAATGCTGTATATAAACGATCTAATTGACCATCTCAATCTGTGTCTCTATCTGGTATTTTATAGTCTTTAGATGTATCTATTTTGAAAGCAGCTGTTACAGTAACATCATCTGAAGTATCAGAAGCTGCATTTGAACCATCTCATTGGACAGAAACAGATGCAGAGACTGTGTCATCATTCAAAGTAATTTCAGTTCAATCATCTGAGACTCATATTACTCTGGCTGTAGGAAATATAATTTTATTAGTTCCTTCAATAGCAAAACCAGTGTTACAAGTAAGTACTCTTTTATCTGAAGAGATACTAGAAACTGGATTTACTTCTGTTGAGTCAGTTTTACAACCTGTTGGAATTTCTATCCATGCTTGTTTTTTATCAAGAATTACTGTTGCGACAAAATTATCAAGATGTGCATCATTAACACTCATTTCTATCTTATACGTAACTGAATCTTGAAGACGTACAACATTATCATCTTCACTCTCATCAAGTCATGCTGTAGAAAGATTTGATCAGTCCCATGAACTAGCATCAAATGGTTCAGAACCTGTCTTTTTAACTGAGATTGTTGTTTGTGTTACTGGAGTAGCAGCAAAAGCACTGTTAAATATATTAAGTGGAAGTACTAAATTTATTAATAATACTCAAGCAATTAATTTTTTCATAACATTTATATTACATAATATTTAAAACATATGCTTTAATAATATACTATTGATAAGCAATATTAAATTATTTAATACGGACAACTTATAAAAAATATTTATAATAAAAGCCTCTAGAAAATTCTAGAGGCTTTTATTATAAATATTTTTAAACTAAAAAGGAGATACTATTTATATGTTATTTGTAAATCTTCAATTCATACTAATTCATTAGCAAACATACAACCAAATTTACCTGTTGTATTTGTTTTAGCTCTACACTCAGTTCAAGTTCTTGTAATAATAAGAACTACTGATTCTGGATTAGCTATTCATTTAATAAGAGATCATTGTCATATAGACATGATATCAAGTGATGATTTAGTTCATAATTCATTCATTGCAACAAAATCACCTATAATAGCTTCACCTGAGATAATTAAAATATCTTTTTTAATTTCAGGAATCTCTTTTGCACTATTTTTTACAATAGCTTCATCAGAAATAATTTTTTTTAAAATAACTTCTTTTGGAGTAATTTTCTTTTCAGCAAATTCTTTTACAACAATTTTTTCTTTAATAACTGTATCTTTAACTTCCTCAATAATTTCTATAGGAATTATTTCTACAGGAATTATTTCTACAGGAATTATCTCTTCAACATTTTCTATTTCAAAAATAGCTCCTTCATTTTGTGAAGCATTAACATTCAATAAACTAATAGAAGTAATACTAATAAAACATAGGCCTAGTAAATAGGCTACTCACATTATTGTTTTTCTTAACTTTGGTGAAAATACTTGCCTTTCTCATAGAGCATTAATTTTATCTATAAGGTTTGTTATATTCTTCATAAGATATATAATTATAAAATATTTTGTGATATCTTCCATACCTCCTTTTTATTTAAAAGTATTTTGTACCTACATATATATTAAAACACATTTAAAAAACTCTGTCAAATATATTGACTATTTAAAAATATATTTTATTAAACATATTAATATTCTCTTACTACTTTTGTTTTCTATACTGCTTTTTTTATATATAGTTATTAATATTTTTTTTATACATATTAATTAGTAAATTGTAAAGTCATTATTAGTGAGTTTGTTTTTATTTTTGTATCTTTGTGTTATACTTAGTTCATAAAAAGGTATTATTTAAGAACTATTTTCACTTTGTTAGAAACAATTATATCTCTTGTTCTGCTCTCAATTATTATATTTGGTGTTTTCAAATATATAAGAAAAAGAGAGGATTTTAAAAGGTCTCTAAATTTAACATTCCTTAAAGTAACACTTCCTAAAAAGGAAAGTGATTTAGATGAAAAGAAAGAAACAACAAAAGATTTTAAAGAAATGGTTGGTCTCATGGAGCAACTCTATGCTTCACTCAAATCTATCCACTCAAGTAAAATTATTAAAACAATCCTAGGACAAGACCTTATTAGTTTTGAATACATTGCTCATGAATGAGAAATCCTTTTTTATGTAGTTATTCCTAAGGCTTATAAATTTCTTATAGAAAAACAAATTAATTGATTCTATACTGATGCAATTATTGAAGAAACGACAGAAGTAAATATATTCAAAGATAGAAAATACTCAGAATGAACATATATTAATGTTGCAAAAAACTTTCTGTTCCCAGTAAAAACGTATCAAAAACTTGAATCAGACCCAATTAATAATATCACGTGAGCTCTTTCAAAATTAGAGGAAGATGAATCTGCTGTAATTCAAGTACTTCTCAAACCTATTAATGATGATTGGCAGCATCATTCAGCAAAAGCTAGTTCTAAAATTATGAGTGGTAAAACTGTCGGTTTTTCACTGAATCCTTTCAAATTAATTATGAAGTTTTTTGGAATGATTTTATCTTCTCAAGATGAAGATGATAAAAGTGCTTATAGATGATGAGATGAGACTTCAGCACTGAGTTCTGAAAGAGCTAAAACAGTAGATGAAAAATGAGACAAAACTGGTTTTGAAACTATTATTAGAATTATTGCCACTGGTAATAATAAAACAATGGTAGAGTCAGAACTTAAAAATATTATTTCTTCATTTGTTCAATTTAGTTATCCAGACTTTAATAAATTAGCACCTACTCTTAATCATTCAGAAAAAGCACTTATTAATAACTATATTTATAGGTATTTTAAAAAACCTTTTTGGCTCAAAAAAATGATCCTTAACACAGAAGAATTAGCTTCAGTATTCCACTTTCCTCATATTAAATATAACAAGGTTGCTGAAATTAAATGGCAAAATTTTAAAATAGTAAAAGCACCAAGTAATCTTCCTAAAGAATGATTATTATTAGGTCATAATGTGTATAGATGAGTTAAAAAAGAAGTAAGAATGAAGCTTGAAGATAGATTCAGACACTTCTATGTAATTGGACAAACTGGTACTGGTAAATCTAGTATCTTCCAATCAATGATCAGACAAGATTTAAAAAATGGTGAATGAGTAGTAGTTATTGATCCACATGGGGATTTAGCACGTGACGTTATGCCTTTTATTCCAAGAGAAAGAGCTGATGATGTTATCTATTTTGATCCTTCTGATTTAGAAAGACCAATGTGACTCAATATGCTGGAAGCTCACAGTGATGATGAAAAAGAGCTAGTTGCAATGGATGCACTAAACATCATGATTAAGTTGTTTGGTAATGAAATATTTGGGCCAAGAATCCAAGATTATTTTAGAAATGCAGTACTCACACTAATGGATTATCCTCAAGGATGAGCTATTACAGATGTAGTTAGACTATTTACTGATATGGACTTCCAAAAAGATCATGTAAGACATGTAAAAAATCCAATAGTAAAAAACTGGTGGGAAAAAACATATGCTTCAATGTGACAAAAAGAAAAAGCAGAAATCATCCCTTATTTTGCAGCAAAATTTGGTCAATTCATCACGAATAAAATGATGAGGAACATTATTGGTCAAACTAAATCAAGTTTTGATATAATGGATGTAATGCAAAATAAAAAGATTTTGCTTGTAAATTTAAGTAAATGAAGACTTGGTGATTTGAATTCAAAGCTTCTATGAATGATGCTGGTAAGTAAAGTTCAAATGGCTGCAATGAGAAGAGATAAGATTCCAAAAGATGAAAGAACTGAATGTTACCTATATATTGATGAATTCCAAAATTATGTAACTGATAGTATAGAATCAATACTGTCAGAAGCCAGAAAATATAGGCTTTCACTCAATATTGCTCACCAATACTTATGACAATTAGAACAATCTGATGCTCTTACTAAATCTAGCCTTAATCTAAAGCAAGCTATTTTTGGTAATGTATGATCAGTTATGAGTTATAAAATATGACCTGAAGATGGGGAATTTATGGCAAAATATTTTGCTCCAACTTTCTCTGATCAAGATCTTGTAAATATGGATAAATTCAAATGAGTAATCAAAGTATCAGTTGATAATCAACCAACTATTCCCTTTTCATTCATCCCTCTCAACCCATATTTAGAAACGTGAGATGACACTCTAGCAAAAGCCTTTGTAGAACTATCTAGACTAAAATATGGTAGAGATAAAGCATTCGTAAGTAAAGAAATAGAATATAGAATTTGAAGTGTATAAAATGACTGATGAACTAACCACATTACAAGAAGAAAATGAACTCTTAAAACAAAAGCTTGAAATTGCTCAAGCCTGGATGAAAAGAGAGATTTCTGGGCAAATAAAAAAGATAGCAAAACAAAAAGTCACTGAAACAACTCTAGCAGATAAAACATGTTTCCTACATGAAAATATTGAAGAGATAGTCACTAAAAAAATTCAAGACTACTTT
>CALLPO010000149.1 GCA_938015605.1 uncultured Candidatus Altimarinota bacterium
TAAGAAGAGCTAAGATGAATGCAGAAAAACTTATGCTTAAGTATAAGTGAAAAACTGACAAAATGGATATGGCTAAATTTTTGGAAGCAGAAGAACAGCTCCTTAGATCTATTGCTCAATTGAAATTGTATGATATAAAAAAATAAAACCTTATATGGTTTTATTTTTTTGACTTTAATAACTATAATTATACTATTAAATATAGATTTATTCATAATAAACTTGTCATAAATGATAGAGAAAGCTACATCATTCTCAGCTACTAGCATTAAAGATTTGTATAATATTACCTTAGCTTCGGCTAATGCTCAATCTAAACAAGTGTATCTATTTGAGCAATGAGATTTAAGTGATTTAATTGGTCTTGAAAAGGCAGAAAAACTCAGGAGTGTTTTTTTAGAGAATCAAATAAACATTAAACAAATCACAAATAATCCAAATGTATGAAAGTTTTCATCCAATGATGCATTTATTAATACACTTATGTCCTTCAGATATGTTCCAAAAGAAATTTTTGAAACAGTCTATGAGGTGTGTATTTTTGATGATACTGTGGCAATTTATAATAAAAAAGAATTTCTAGTTATAGAGAATAGTGCTTATGCCAATACTCAAAAAAAACTTTTTATGAGTATTTGGGAACAATGAGAATCACCTTCTCTATGATTTGAATATAAACCAAATCATTCATTCTTCAATTGTTTTGATTTTACAATTAATGATATCCATACAATTATCTGGCCTGATGCAGAAGCAAGGGATGCATATAATCAAATGAATAAAATTGAAATAGAAGATTATATTGCAACTATTATAAAAGATGATAATACCAACTATAAGGATGTTTCATATATAATTTGTTTTATTTGGTCATATAATGGAGATAAGATGATTGATGTATGGAGATTTAACCACAATCATGTTGATGATAGGTCATGACCACTTTGAGATGTTATCATCTACAAGAACTGAGAGATATGTAAGGATTTATGAATAGCTAGTGGGAATACTCTTCTTGTTTTAGGTTATGAAGAAAAACTAAGGAGACAATCTAAAAATTTACAAGACTATCTAAAATGACCAGATCCTAAGCTCCCACTTGAGATCATGAATTGAAAAGATTTTTTCCTCTAAACTAAAAAAGTAAAACTATTATGGTTTTATTTTTTTGTTATATTGTGGTATAATATTAGAAAGTAATTATTTTTTTAAAAGTTATATGTGATTAGATAAATCTACATGACCATGATATGAAGAACTCTCTATCCAATATACATCTCATATATCAGAGAAATTAAAGTCATCTCAAACCTTAAAAGAAGGATGAAGGTTTAATGAAATAGATAATCTCGAAAATATAAAATATATTATATTTGTGGGGTCTTCAGTATGTTGAAAATCAACCATTCTTGATTTTATATGAAAGGAGTTAGCCTCAGAGAATTGATGAGACCAAAGTCTAACTAATAAGCAAATAGATACATATATTCCTAAGAGATTTATTAATAGAGAAAGGAGAGAAAGTCCTGATATTAATCAAAATACTATAGAAGATAATGAAAATAGATATTGTACCCCAGAGGAGTACATAGAAGGTTTAGACAAATGAACAATTGGAATTAATTGGGAAAGAAAACTTGCATGAAAAACCAGTAAATATTGATTTCAATCTTTTAATGAAATTAAAAAAGAACAAAATGAGGAATTCAGATTTTGGAAATGAATTGATCAAGATTTGCCAACTAGGCCTGCTCATATTGATCAACCAAGGTCCCTAGTTTTACTATCATGAAATAATGCTTTTTATTCCAATAATGATACAATAAATTGATTTACAGATGATGATATGAAAAAAATTCTTATTGTATGAGTTTATGCGTCTGAAGAAACAAGAGTAGAAAGAATTCAGTATAGAAGTCCTGATATGAATAAGGTGGAAGCAATAGCTAGATTAAAAGATTCTGCAGAAAATATGATTCCACATGCTCATATATACATTGACACAACAGAATGATGAGATAAACCTAACCAAGAAACATATGAATTAATGAGGCTTATTGCTGATATGAACATGAAAAAAAATGATTTTAGTCCTTATAAATTAATAAATAATGAGGTAGCGGAAATATTTTAAAAGCTTAGAATTTATTATTCTAAGCTCTTATTTTTTATAATTGAAAAATTATTATCCAAAATATTTAGTTAAATCAGGGACTACTTGTTTTTTTCTTGAGAGTCTATTCTTAAGGTCAGCTAGATTATTTTCTGCTGTACAATTGAAAACTTCTTCTAAAATTTCAGTGTCTTTTCAATCTAGAACTATTGTTGTATTTTTTTCTCAGATGATATCTACTATAGAAAGCATTATAAAATCTAGATTGTCTTTTTGTTTAATTGCTTCTAGTCATTCAAGGATTTCATTTTTTCTACCAAGACCATATCATGGGTTAGTTGTTTCTAGTGTTCATATTCATACTTTTGTTCAGTTTAGATCAAACTCTTTGTAATCATATTTGATAAGCTTTTCAACTAGCATATCTCATAAATCAGATTTTTCATTGAACATTGGCATAGCAAATGCTTCAAAATCTTCTATTCATGAAATTGTTTTTAATTCTTCAGCTAAGATTGTATCTTCTTTTGTAGTAGTTGCTGATCTAAATAGAAGGCTATCTGATAGAATACAGGCAAGCATCATTATTGCAATATTTTTTGATATTTCAAAACCTGATTCTTTATACATTTTATATAGAATAGAACCAGTTGAACATATTGGTTCAACTCTCATATTTAGTGGAGTAGGTGTTTCAAATTTCATTTTATGATGATCTATAACCCATTCAACATTTAATTCTTTTAGATTATCTAAAGTTTGAAATTCTTCATTATGATCTACAAGACAAATGTTTGTTCCTTCAGGAAATGAAGTTTTTGTTTCTGGAATATTAATATTCAGTTGTTCTAGTAAATATGCTGTTTCTTTATTTAGTTCTCCTTGAATATAAGGAGTTGCTTTTTTATATCATTTTTTTTCTAAATAATCTGCGGCTATTATTGCAGATAAGACACAATCAGTATCTGGAACTTTGTGTCATACAACTTGAATTTCTTTCATATTTTATTATTTATTTTATAAATTTATTTCATTATATGAATAAAATATATATTTCAATCTCTGTAAAGAAAAAACTTGAAAAATAAAGAATTACCACTATAATCAGGCAATAATATTTAGAATATAAAAAAGTAGAAATATGGGAGCACAAAATCATGGATTAAAATCAAATGTAGCTAAGAAACAAGCTAAAGCTAGAAAGGCTTCAAAAGGTAAAAAGAAAGGGGATTTTGCTGTATATATTGGGAATGAAAATCTTCAAGTAAGAAAAGCACAATCATATAAAGCAAGAAATCATTATCTAGAAAATAAGATGAAATTTCCAAAAAAGAGACTTAAAACTAAAGATATTGGGTCACTTACTGAACAAGGGATTATTGATGAGAGAGGATTCTTTCTTAAAGGAAAAAAGAAAAATTTCATTACAAAATCAATGGTTGATGAAAAAGGAATGGACTTTTATGGAATGCCAAGATAATAAAAACTAATTTTAAATTATGCAAAATATATCAATAATATTAGTTATCTTTTGAGTAGTGGTTATTGCATTTCCAGCGATTATTGCTTATCTAATAGGGGGGCTACTTGTATTTATAGGAATAAATATATTCATGTTTGGAAAACAGTTCTGAGAAAAATGAGCTTCAAAAAAAGACTATGTTAAATTTGGAGACTATAAAATATTTAGAGGGAAAAAATAATTGAGTGCTCAGTTCATAAAAGATGTTGATAATCAACATCTTTTTTTGTTTGTAGTCTTTTTTATGATACTATGAATATATAGTATTTCTTTATACAACATACAAAAACATGATTGAAAATATTCTTTCAATAATCATTATTGGTTTTGTTTCACTTATCCCTATTGTTATTTGGGGGTATATTTTTTCATATATTGATAGCTCTGAACTTTCTAGAAAAAGATTTGTTGTGGGGCTTATTGGGTGAGCAATATCAGTAGTTCCAATTTTATTTTTGGATAAACTTCTGGAATCACCAGGTTTTAGTTTCTTAAATATTTTTGAAAAAGTAACTCAATCATCATCACTCTCATGAGCTTTTCAGTTTAGCTTGTCTTTAATTTTGTTCTTATTTATTATTGCTTGAATAGCTTTTATGGCTATATCTTGGACTGATAAATCAAAAAAAATGCTGAGAATCTATGTGAAAAATATAGTAATTTTCAGTGGATTTATTCTGATTTTGACTCTATTTATTCTACTCTTTTCAGTTATATGAATAGGGACTGGAACTATTCAAAATAGTAGTCAGTTTTGAGAAATTATTTTTGATACAATAAAGCTTATTATTTTTTATTATATTTTAATAGCTTTTATTGAAGAGGCTTCTAAGCATTTTAATTTTTTACAATCAAGTGTTCTACATATTAAAAATATCCAGCAATGAGTGTTATATGCAATATTTGTAGCTCTTGGTTTTGCTTTTATTGAAAATGTTTTATACCTTTATAATCAATACTCTCAAACAGGTTTATC
The DNA here is from genome assembly GCA_938015605.1 of uncultured Candidatus Altimarinota bacterium. Lineage (GTDB taxonomy): Bacteria > Patescibacteriota > Gracilibacteria > BD1-5 > UBA6164 > CALLPO01. The sequence continues at coordinate 4,612 of CALLPO010000149.1, forward strand.
AATGGAACTCTCTTCTACATATTTTTATAGATCAGTATTTTCAGTGATGCTCCATGTTTTATGTTCTGCAATAGTTTGATATTTTTTCTCTAAGGCACATGTAAGTTTTCATTGAAAAAGTTTCAACTGGTTGTATATTAAACTTCTCAATATTGGTTTATTCTTTGCTGTATTATTACACCTTATATTTGATTTGAGTCTGACTTTTTGATTATCATTTATGATTATTGTATATTTTATTGGATGATATTTATATGTCAGCAGTATCTTTTACAAAGAGTAATCTTTACTTTAAGGAATATTTTTCTATAATAACTCATATATTTTTTATAGAAAAAAAGTGATTGAATCTTCAAAAAAAGCTGAAAAATCAAGAATTGTTTCCCCAAAAGAAAAAACTGTGGATCAAGGGGATTTTCAGAATGTCTTAAGACCAAAGAAGCTAGAAGATTATGTTGGGCAAAAAATTATCAAGAAGCATCTAATGGTATCAATTAGTTCTGCTAAAATTAGGGAAGAGTCTTTAGATCATATTTTGTTCTATGGACCTCCGGGTTTAGGAAAAACAACTATCTCAAATATAATTGCTTGAGAAATGGAAACAACTCTTCGTTCTACTTCATGACCAGCAATAGAAAAACAATCTGACTTGGTAAGTATATTATCAAACTTAGAAGAAAATGATATTCTTTTCATTGATGAAATTCATAGACTCAGACCTCAAGTAGAAGAAATACTCTATACAGCTATGGAGGATTTTTGTATAGATATTATGGTTGGAAGTTGAACTGGTGCACAAAGTGTTAAAATGCCTCTTAAACCATTTACACTTGTTTGAGCTACAACAAGGCTATCAAGTATATCTTCACCACTTAGAGACAGATTTGGTAATGTTTTAAAGCTAGATTTTTATTCTAATGAAGACTTAAGTAAAATAATTGAGCATAATGCAACAGTGCTTGATATGAGTTTACCCAAAAATACTCTTGATGTTATTGCTAAGAAATCTAGAGGAACACCAAGGATTGTAAATAGGCTTTTAAAAATTGTGAGAGATTATCACACTATTTGAAAAAATGTTGAAAATGAGAAGGTGCTCTCAGAAATATTTACAGATATTTGAATTGATGAGTTGTGATTGGATTACCTAGATAGAAAGTACTTAAATACTATTTGGAAAACATTTAAAGGTTGACCAGTATGACTGAATACAATTTCAGCAGCAATTTGAGAAGAAGAAGCTACTCTAGAAGATGTAGTTGAACCATATTTGTTACAAATATGATTTTTAGAAAGAAGTTCAAGATGAAGAAAACTGACTTCAAAATCTATAACACACCTACAAGACTAATGATGATTTGGCAAACAATAGATTGGGGTAAAATGCTACTTGCAAGTAAACAAGCAGAGAGTGTTTTTAGTGTTGGGTGAATTCAAATTGAAAAAAGGTGTATTTGATTAGGTTTTTTTGGTCTATTTATCATATGACTTGATTATAAACAGGCTTGAATAGATGATAATTTACAAGCATTAGAAGATCAAATAGTGGCCCTTTGTAAGAAAGAAAAAGCACTATTTATACAAATAGAATTTATTAATTATTCAGGTAATTTAGAAACAAAATATTTTGATCTTGATACTCTTGATTTTGGTTTTTATAAAAAATTTATAAACCAATACACTGCTGTAATTAATTTAAGTAAAACTGAAGATGAAATTCTTGCCTGAATGAAACCTAAGTGAAGATATAATATTAAACTTGCAGTAAAGAAGGGGATAGTGGTAAAAGAAGTAGAGAAAACAAAAGAAAACATTGAAAAATATTACAATCTTATGCTTGAAACTACTTCAAGGGATAATTTTTCATGAAATACCTTAAAATACTATTCTGATTTCCTAAAATATATTTCTGAATCTAGGCTGTTATTAGCTTTTAGTTGAGATACAATTGTAGCTTGAGGGATATTTACTTTTAGAAAAGAATTAGCTATTTATTATTATTGAGCATCAACTTCTCAAAAAGAGTTTAGAAATTTAATGGCACCTTATTTAATACAATGGGAAGCAATAAAAATTGCTAAAGAATCTTGATCTCAAATTTATGATTTCCTCTGAGTTGCTACTCCATGAGATGATGATCACCCTTTAAAATGAGTCACTGACTTTAAGAAAAAATTTACAAAAGATATTAGAAAAGTAAGTGAAAGTTATATTTTCATTCAAAAACCTTTTATATTTAAACTATTAAAGGTTCTTGCTAAAATAAAAAATATAGTAAAAAAAATAAAGTATAGCATAACATCTAAAATAAAAAAATAGTTCTGGGTAGAACTATTTTTTTATTCATCAATTTCTTTGAGCTTTTCTTTTCAATGTTTCCAGGCAAAATACCAAAGTGAGGTTGTAAATACTTCTAATACAGCTGATAGATAACTAATAATTGCAATAAGTGCTGTAAATAATATAGCAAGAATAACGATTGTAATCCAAAGAAATATTTGAGATGAGATAAATCATATAGCAAACGCTATCAAGAAAGGAAAGAGTAGAAGAATAAGAAAGTTAAATATCACTCTAAAGTTTAAGATAAAAATTAAAAAATAGAGTTTAACTGTCGTTTTAAGATTGAGAATTGTAATAGTTGCAGAACTTCCAATCGAAGAGAATACCTTTTTGTTTCAGAGAACAATTTCAAATTTAGAATACGAAAAGAAAATATTAATAATCATTGAAAAGAGTAGAACAACTAAATAGACATATGTAGTTGCTTGAATATATTCTGTTCAAACAAGTCTTATAGTAAATAAATAAAAATTTAAAATACTTAAAAACCTAAATTTAGAAAACATCTGATCATACTCAAATACAGGTAGGAATTTGAATAATCAAACTCCTAGCACATCACTAGAACTGATATTAGCTTTTTCTCATTGCTTATCTCTTTTACTAATATACTTAATGAGACCTCACTCAAATATTGGAGTAAGGAAAATATAGAGAAGTAAAAATATTATAGAAGCTATTACTACTTCTATAAAGTAATCTTTTTCAAAAAATCTAAGGATAAGTTGGAATGCTTCATTCTTTCTTCCTGCAACTACTACATAGGTATATACAGATTGATAAACGAGCATCATTGTAAGAAAAATAATACTTAAAACTCATGGTAAAAAGTACAGTTTCTTAACTTTTGAATCTTGAGCAATTATTTTCCGTGATGGAAGTATAATGTTTTTTTTAAAGTCCATGCGTCTTAGAAAAGAGATTCGAATAAATATTTAATGTATCAAATGATTCATTTATTTTCAGTTATCACACGTTTCTCCTCTTTTACATATGATTTTTGTAATGGTTCAAATCTATATATATTTTCAGGTATATTTTTACTGAGTTCATAACCTTTAATATTCTTATCCACAAGATTTGAGAGAATAGGAGTATAGATTGTTTTAGCAAGATGATTCTCTTCTATGATTGTAAGGGCTTTTTTCTCAAGTACAGCAATTTTATCTTCTCATAGAAGTTTAGACTTTAGCTCTTCAAGAACAATATCTAAATCTAGTTTTCTAAAATTAGAGAAATTATATCCACTTTCAATTTGGCTTGAATGAAAATAAGGGTAGATATTAAAATCAAAGTATGAAAGGTTAACTCAAGCAAGTAACATATCATAATTTTTCTTTTTCTCAACAAGAAGTGTATTGAGATTTTGAGTAGTGATTTCTCTGAGTTCTATTTTTATTCAGTGAGTATTTAGTGTTTTTTGAATGTGATCAGCAGTCTTTTTGTAGTCTGTTTTTCAAGATAGATAGTACAGCTCTAAAGTATAAGGCGTTAATTCTTCATTATATACAAAATTTGAATCTAATTCTTTTGCTCTCACTAACTTCTTTTCTAGAGTAACTTGTAAGTTGCTTGCTTCTGTATCAGTTGTAACTGATCAAGTGCTTGTTATTAAAGCTCAACTATTTGTTATAGAAGTTTCTTTTTTTTCTGTTTTTACTTCTACTGTCTTTTCAAGAGTTTCTTTTTCTTTTGTTTTAAGTATTTCTTTATTTGTATTATAATAGAAATTTACTTCATCAGCTAGTGTTTTTTCTCACTGTTTCTCAAAATATATTTTATAGTTATTTTCTCACTGCTTAAGAGTAGCTCTTTCTAATGAAATTCTATAGTTAAATGAAGTTGCTCATGGAGTGTATCCTTTTAATCTATAATCATTTACAAATACTCATGATATACCTGCTGGGACACTTCATATAAGAAGAACATCATTCTTTGATATGAAATTATATTTATCAACCCAGTTTGGAGATGTTATAATTTTTGATTTAGGATTATCAATTTTCTCTATAGTAGTTTTTGGGCTACTAACTTTTGAAGCAACACTAACTTCACCTGATATAATCTTTGGTTTAGCTTCTCATGATATAACAGGAGTAGTTTTTCATACTTTTGCTTCTGCTAATTGAGCTTCAAGTTTTTTAACCATTTCTTCTAATGAAAAATATCATTTTTCATTTAATGTTTTTGTAAATGTAGTTTTTAATTCACTCGGCTCAACACTATTTTCAGTAAGGTAGTGATTTTTAACAGTTTGAAATTTTTCTTCTCAGAGTTCTTTTACTATGTCTTCTTGTTTTATTACACTTGAAATGAGTGCTCTTAAAGGAGATTCTTTTATTTTTTCTGTATTGAAGAATAAACTTACATACTGAGGGAGAATATAGTTGTGTTCTTGTAGCCTTGGAACAGTTCATGATATAAGATTATCTTTATCATTGAAGATATTAATAGAGTTCTGATGCCTTAGAAAATCTTTAACTGTAGGAAACACTTTAAATAGAACAGTATCAATATATACAGGGTTTTTGTAATATTCATCATTTCTCTCTAGAGTAATTGTTGTAACTCCTATTGTTTCATCCTTTGAGAGGTTTGTTACTTTATATTTTCATGAATAGATTCAATTTGGTAAAGAAAAGCTTCACTCCATTTCTTTTTTTGAAATAACATTGAGAATTTTAGCTGAAACAATTGGTTGAAAAAATATCTTTAAAAAATTAATATCTTTTTTTGTGTTCTTGAAGATAATCCCTGTATCTGTTTTAGTTATAGTTGTGTTCTTTAAAAGAGATGACATTATTGGATTAGTATCATTTTCTTTAAGTGTTTCAAATGTTTTAAGTATATCTTCTGATGTAATATTTTCTCAGTTAGACCAAGTGATATTTTCATTTAAAAAACATTCTATTTCAAGAAGATTAGAAATATCACATTTTGTTATATCTCAAACAATTTTCTTTTTTGAAATTGAGTACTTTAAAAGAGATCTATACAAAATTGTATTAATGTATTTATTTTGTTCTGAACTATTTTTTAGAGGATTGAGATTTGGAACACTACCAATAATAGCCTCCGAGATACTTCATCATTTTACAGCTGTTTCTTTTGCATCACTATAAATATATGAATATATTAAGTGTGATCAAGTGAGTATAGCAAAAATTATACTTATAAAAAATAAGTACTTTTTGAGTCTTCCAGCAATATATGCTTTGTCCATTAAATGCTTTTAAAATGTATAAAAATCTAATTTTCTTAAACAGAAAAATATAGCTTTAAAAAACTAGTTAGAAACAAATAGTAAGATTGAAATTATAAGAAACAAGCTTCCAAGAAAAATTGTAGCATTATGAAGAACTTTGTCAGCACCCCTTTTTGTTACTTCACCCATTCCACCTCCCATACTTGTAAGGTTTAGAGCTACTTGTTTATTTTGAATTAGAATAGTTGCTATAAGAAGTACTCAGATTATAACTTCAGCAATTGTTAGATATTCAGACATGGTTATCTTTTAGAAAATAATAGTGAGTAAAACATATTCAAAAAAGTAAAAATTGCAACTGCAATTATGAAGTTTATTGTCCCATCAATTGTATAAGAAATTCCAGGCATTTGAATAACATTATTTACAAGATAATCAAAAAGCCAAAGCACAATCCCATTTACAAGAAAACCAACAAATGAAAAGAAAATCAGATATAATGGAAGAGAAAGAATTTTGAGTAGAGGACGAATAGTTACATTCATGATTCATATAATAATTCAACCTATTAAGTAGGTCTTCCATGCATCAATAGACATATAACTACACTCTGGTGAACAGCCTAGAATAATTCAATCAGAAATTCATTGAGCTGGGTTAGCTGCTAGTAGGTATGTTATTGCATAGAGAATTCATGCATTAATAATAATTGAAAAAAGTATTCTCATACAAAGAGTTTTTATAAGAAATATTAACACTTTGTATTTTAAGAATAAATATATTTAGAGCAAATAAAAAACTCCTTAATGTTTAAGGAGTTTTATAACTTTAGCATTCTAATCATCTTATCTGTAAAACTCAAATCTTCTTGTTCATTTTCTTCAATAAACTGAGGAAGGATATGCTTTAGTTCTCAGGCAACAGTATTATCAATATTAACATCTAGTATCTTGATTCATTTTTTTGATAGTATTAACCTTAAAAGAACAGCTGTTTCTCATTCATAGATAAATGTATATGATTTGATCTTAGAATAGTCATGGAAAGAGTCTCAAATTTTAACACCTAATTCTCACACTTCAACATTCATTTCATCTTTAGAATTATTGTCAATGTAGAACATTAATCAAGAAAGTAGCATTACAATGAAACTCATTCAGTATTGTTTAGTGAAAAATCACCATATAACAAGCCCTACAACAATAGAAAAAGTTATTGTATACCAGAGAGTACCTCTATTTTTATTATCTAAGAATGTCCAAGAATATAACATTATCCACTAAAATTATTGAATATAAATTTAACAATAAACCATGCAAGTAGAGAAATAGCAAAACCAGTTAGAGCCATAATGATGGTTGATCTTCACTTTGTAACATCTTGTGTAAGAGAACCAAAGAGCATTTTATAAGCACCAATTATAACAAAAATAACAGAAATTGTTCAAGCAAGAGATAGGAAAACATTAATCATTGAATTGATTATAGGAGCAATATCTTCAAGGTGAAAATCTCATTCTCTAATTTGTTTTTGAGTTTTAGATGCACCAATCAACCCAGTATTCTCAGCACTAGTCGTTTGAATTTGTATTATTCAAGCAAGGGTGATTGCAACAAATAGTTGTATTCTATTTTTCATAATTATCCTTTTATATCAGTTAAATTAATTTGTTCAAGATTTCATTTTGCACTACTGGAGTCTTCCATGTTTGGATTGTAATAATCTGTAAGATACTTTACAAGTTCTCATTTTTTGAGTGTTGTAGCTTTAATTCATATATTTTCTAAACTTGTACTTACTTGGTTTGTTCTATTGGCAAGTCATTTTTTCATTTTTCAAAAATTTCTAATTTGTCCTTTGATTCATGCAACATCTGTAGCTGAATTAATAGAACTCCAGAAGCTTTTAAATGCTGAAAAGAAACTAGTATCTTTTACACTATTTCATTCAATTTCATCAAAAGGAATCACTATAAAGAATTCCTTTTTCATAATTTGAGCAACTTCAATAAGTTTCTTAAGATATTCAATATACTCATATGTTTGATTTTGTAAAAGAGGGTTTTCTTGTTTAATTGCTTTGTCTTTTAAATTAGACAAGTAAGACTCAATATCAAGTTTAGTTGAACGAACAATTATTTGAATTGGGAAATTTAGGGAATTTAAAAATCTTTGAAAACTGATGATAATTGAATCTTGCTCTTCACTACTCTTGAGTAAGAAATTAATTGGAGTACATTTCATTACAACTCTAGCTGAATCATCTTTCATAATCATAATATTCTCCCTAATTTGTGTAAAAGGAAGGTATCTTTGAGTAGAATTATCGGGAATGTCTTTTTTCTTTGTTTTTACGCTCACTTTTTAGAGTTTATTAATATTATCTTCAAGGTTTTGGAGTTTTTCTTTTTTTGACTCAAAATCAATTGTATCTTCTTTTTTTCAATCAATACTGGATATATATCCAATATCCATAGGTTGAAAACCATCAACTCATTTATCCCACTTTCTTTGACTAGGATTAATCATTCATCTTAATAAATTAAGAAAAAAGGGAATAAAAGTCATTTCAGAATGTTTAAATACAGCAACAAGTACAGTAATCAGGAAAATAATTACAGCAGGAACTGCTGCAAGTTCCTTTGGTATGCTTGTTTGTAAATTATCAAAAAGAGTAAATGCTATTCATCCTCCAATC
>CALLPO010000150.1 GCA_938015605.1 uncultured Candidatus Altimarinota bacterium
ATTAGAAGATGATATTGTTTGATTAAAGCAAATGCTTACACAAGTAATTCAAGATGAAAGAATTAATGATGTAGTGTTAAAGAAATCTGCATATAATTCACTTCAAAAGATATATAAAAATATTTCTAAACCAAAAACTGACTATAAAAACAGAACCTGAATTTATAGGATTGGGACTTTTCTAAAATATCATATCTCAGAGAATAATAAAAGACTTTTAGAAGACTCTCTCATTGCAAATTTTGAAACATATATTTATGATAAAAATGCTGATATTTGAATTGAAAGAATGAAAAAATTAGGAATAAACTACTTGTTAGTTGATTTGAACGCAGCTACAATTGATCAAGACCCTAGACATGCCTTAACAACAAGATATGAAAAATTACTTTCTACGTTTACATCATCAAAATTAGAATTAATTGAAACAGACAGTATTTGTTTAAAAATGGCATTAGAAGAATATAAAACCAACAAAAACTTAGATGAATATTTACAGTTAGCCGGAGTAAATTATCACGGATATACAAATAAAAACCAAATAATTGAAAAATCATGAAAACAAGCAGCATGTTATACAAAAATTATATGATTAATAAATTCTAAAAAAATAAGTGAGACTTCTTATCCTTATTTAGCTAAATATATCCCTCATTTAGAAAAAATTAAAACTGAGAATGAAAAAATATTATTTATTCATAGATATTTATGACACTGATATAAAGTATTATTCAAAATAAAATAAAAAAACTCTCAAATGAGAGCTTTTTTATTTTATTACATCTTACTACTTTTATAAATTTCTGGTTTGTGAGATTCAAGTCTTATTATTTCTATATCTGCATCATTCTTTTTAATATATTCTTCAAGTTCTGAACTAAATCATTCTTGATCATATCAGAGACATACAACTCTTGGTTTAAATTTCTCAATATATTTTAAGTGATTATTTTCTTCTCAAACAAATACTAATTCAGCTATTGTAGATTTTTCTACAGATGTTTTTCTGACTTCTTGATTATCAACTGGAGTATGATTTTTAATTTTCTCTACATTCTTATCAGTGGAGACAACAGTTATAAGTTTTTCACAGTATTTTCTTGCTTGAGAGAGATAATATATGTGTCAGGGATGAAACTTATCAAAAGTTCAAAAAGTGATTCAATAGAAGCAATTTCACTTAATATAATCAATATCTTTATTTATAAGTTCTTTGAGTTCCTCAAGGGAGTTGATTTTTACATTCTCTCTGATTTTCTCTAATATAATAACTTCTATATTTTTTCAGTATAAATCTCACTGAAAATCAAAAAGATGGGCTTCAAAAAGTTTTTCTGATTCTCTATATGCTCATGCTCATAAATATATTTTTCAATCAAGAATAATATTAATTTTATATGTTCCATCTTCTACAATTCCATTAGCTAATGCAAGATTAGCTGTAGGGAATCATATTTTTCTAGCAAGTGCTTTTCAATGTATTACTTCTCAAGATATTGTCTGCATTATTTATTTATTTTATTCATATAATTCACTATATATTTTCACATCATATCAAACTCTAAATTTACTCTATCTCATACTTTTAATTTTCATAAATTAGTGATATCTTGAGTTAGGGGAATAAGAGATACACTAAAGTAGTCTTCTCCATTTTCAACAACAGTTAAACTCACTCAATTAATACTTATGCTTCATTTTTCTATTACATTATTCTGAAACTGTTTATTGAATTTAATGTATATAATGAGGCTTCAATCTAATTTATTATCTAGTTTATCAACAACTCAATTAGTGTCAATATGTCATGTTACAAAGTGTCAGTCTATTTTTCATCAGAAGGATAAACTTCTTTCTACATTAAATATGTCTCAAATCTTTTTTTCTCAGAAATTAGTTTTTTTAAAACTTTCTTCCATAGCAAAAAAACTGTATTTTTTGCTATCGAATTCTGTAATAGTCATACAAGCTCAATCATGAGCTATGCTTTGTCATATTTCTAAAGTTTCTGTAAATGTATTTTCTATAGTGATTTCTCAAGCTTTTATATCTAATATTTTTGCTTGAGATTCTATTATTCAAGAGAACATAATGTATTCTAATTATTAGTTTTTAATTAATCTAAATTATATTGAGATGTAAAATAATACAAGTTAATGTATATTTAATTATATTTTATAGCTAGTTGTCAATATTAATTTATAGCTAATTTTTGAGATATATTTTATACTGTATAAGACAAACGTTTTTTATTAATAATTTTTTCTATTATGTGGGGAGCTTGATGAATAGCTATTATTGTATTTGTTGTAATTTTTATATATATTCTTACACAATTAAGAAAAGTAGTTCCTACAAATGAAGCACATGTTGTGCAAAAAGGGAAAACTTCTGTTTCATTTGGTAAAGGTTTTGAGTGAGGAAATGTATATCATAATTGGCCTTCTTGGGTTCCAGTTGTATGAGTTTCTGTTCAAAAATTACCACTAAGTATTTTTGATCTACAGTTAAATGATTATAAAGCATATGATTCTGGTAAAGTTCCATTTCAAGTAGATATTACTGCATTTTTTGAAATAAAAGATCCAACTGTAGCTGCTCAAAAAGTATTTACAATTGGTGAGCTAAAAGATCAACTAAATGAAACTCTGAAATGAGTAGTAAGAAAAGTTCTTGCATCAAAAGATATTGTTGAAATCATGGAATCTAGAGTTGAAATTAAAAAAGAATTTTATGATCAAGTATTTGGTGCTGTTAAATCTTGGGGTATTATGCTTCAAAATGTAGAATTTATGGATATTAGGGATGCTGATGGATCTCAAGTAGTTACTAATATTATGATGAAGAAAAGATCTCAAATTGAATCTGAATCTCAAATTGAAGTAGCTGAAAATCAAAAAAAAGCAACTATTGAGAAAGAGAATAAACTAGCAGAAGCTAGATCAGCAGCTGCTCAAGCTAAATCAGGAGCTGATATTATTGCAAGTGATGCTGAAAGAGATGCTGAAATTAAAGTTATTGAAAATGAAAAACTTACCCAAAATCAAGAAATTGAAAAAGAAAGGATTCTAGCTGTTCAAAAAGAAGAAGCTAAACAAAAGTTGTATGAAGCAGAAAAAGTAACAAAAGAAAGAGAACTAGCAGTTAAACAAGTAGATGAAGAAAAGAATGCTGAAATTGCTAAAAGTATTGAGCTTATTAGAGCTGATGAACAAAAACAAAAAATGATTATAGATGCTCAAGCTGATAAAGCATCTATTGAACTAGCAGCATGAGCTGATAAAATAAAGGTTGAATTAGAAGCAAGTGCTGAAAAAACAAGAATTGAATCTATTTGAATTGCTAAAGCTAAAGAAATTGATTACATTGGTACTGCTAGAGCAAAAAATCAAACCCAAATGGCAGAAGCTTTAAATATGTTTGATCAAGAATCACTTGAATTTATGAAAAAAGAATTAGATGTTAAATTATCTGAAATAGTAGATTTAGAAAAAGCAAAAGCACTCTGAAAAGCTGATGTGAAAGTTATATCTACTGGATCTAATGGTTGAGAAGGAGTTAAAAATTTTATGGATTTATTTTCAGCTAATGGAGGTTCTAATATTGGAGCAATGGTAGAAGCAGCTAAGAACACTATGTGAGAAGACAAAGTAAATGAACTTATAGCAAAAGTATCTTGAGCTAAACCTGCAGTAAAAAAAGCTGCACCTAAAAAAGTAGCTAGAGTTGTTAAAAAAGCATAAAAAACAATGAAAAATATTCTTAGTATATATAAGCTTAACCTTCCTTTTGGGGAAGGTTCTTTGTATGATAGAACCAAATATGAATCAATATGTCATGAATTAGAATTCTTTCTAAAATATGATTGATCATTTGTAAGTGAAAAAATTGAAAAATATACTGAATTTGAAGTTTGTGAATTAGAATTTACTGGAGGACTTATAAAGATTATTTTTTATTATGAAAAACATCATTATTTTTTACCGAGCTTCCAACTGGACCTTACTACTGATAATGTTTTAGATAAGAAATTTTTACAATCTTTTTATAAAATATTTACAAATCTTGGATGAGGAGACTATATTTTTGATTTAATTTCTGATAAATTAAATGTTCCAGAATCAAGAATAATTACAGATAATGTTTTAGCGCAAAACTTTAAAACTTTTGATTATAAGATTTTAGAAGATTTTCTTACAAATCTTGACCCAATGTTTGTTGAAGAAAGACTATATCAAAATCCTATCATGAAGCAACACTTGTACTATTTAATATTTTTAAATTATAAGCTGTTTAAAAATATTTTATTCATGGACTGAGGAATATTAGATTTAGAAAAACTTCTTTGAGAAGATATTGATGATAATCTAAAAACTGAGCTAGCTTTTACAAAAGAAAGAATTACACATGTGTGAGAGATTAATATTGCTGTATTTAAAAAGTATAAAGAGATGTTAGAAACTCTTCTATCTATTATTACTAAATAATTATACACAAAAAAAAGAGAATCTAGTTTGCTTAGATTCTCTTTTTTTATATTTTTAATTCTGATAAGAATTAGTTTCCTCTTGCTAATTCTTCTATCGAAACTTTTTCAGCATTTAACCCAAGGTTATCTGCTAAGTTATTTGCAGCATTTACTGTTGCAGAGAAGACGAATGCACTTAGTGCAAAAATGGCTACTAGCCACATAATAGTTTTCATGTGTAATAATAATTAGTTAATAATAAGGTAATAAAACTATATTACTTATATATTAAAACACATATTAATAACTATGTCAAATAATTGATTGACATTTTTAGATTAAATATATAATTACTTCTAATATTTATAATTAACTAATTAACTAATGCCTAATATTCCTAAAAAAGTAGGAGAATGAGTTAAAGAATCCAGTTCCAACACTACAGAGTTTAATGAAAATAGTACAGTTAAAGATAGTACTGATGAATTGTTACTTAATAGTATTACGTATCAAGACCTTTTC
>CALLPO010000151.1 GCA_938015605.1 uncultured Candidatus Altimarinota bacterium
AAAATGAAAAGCAATATGCTGATTATATACTTAGTAATTCACTTTTCAAGCTTTCTATTGGTCCGAGATAGGTCCGATATTTATTTACTTCCAATGAGGAAATGCGTGATCGACGGATTGAATTGCGAACTTGTATAGAGAGGCTGAATAGAATTAGAAAATGGGAGATTGATTATTTATTAAAGAAGATGTAAAGTTAGTTGACTAAATAAGTTATTTGACAATTTTTATATGATTCTATACAATAAAAATAGAATTTAATTCGTTTTACCACTTGCTTGAATTCAATGGAAATCAAAACACCACTTGAGGATTTGATAATAGTAGAAAATAATCAATTGAAACTAGAATTATCAGATTCTAGTCAACAAGATATTTGATGATGGATTTGGTTCGCATATACACCAACGAAAATAAAAAGAGATTGATTTAAAACACCAGATCGATGATTTAGATATAATCAATACTATACTTCAGAATGAGTAGCTCTACTAAATTATTGCAGAAGAAATAATTTGCAAAATTGATTCTGAGAAAATTTATATCAAATTGACATTGAAAACAACTACCTTGTAATGAAAGACATTAGATTTAATAAAACTAAACATGAATTACTTAATACCTTGAACAAAAAAATCCAGCCTAAGCCAGATTTTTAGTTAGTTCGCAAAGCAAACAAATCTCTCAATATATAGTTCTCAATTGCATTTCAGAAGAATTCGCACCCAAATGAACTTAAGAGACTATATCGTCTTCTCAAATCTATCATGAATGTAGTATTTACTTCAAATCTTATATACTACATTGCAGCAATTTATAGTCCCTTACCTAAGCGATTATTTGACGATATTGATATACTAAATGAAGAATGGTACACCCAACAGGTTGAATTACGAACTGCTCTAGAGAAGCTTTATTTGTTTAGAGAAAGGGAAATTAGAGAGTTATTAGAGATTATTGCTTAGTTTATTGTCTGGTGGACCCGCTGCTTTGTTATATTATTGCTTAATTAAAATTCCAAAGTATAACTTTAATATACTTATGACTTCTCTATAATTATAGTATTTATTTTTTGTGAATATAATGAAGAAAGCAACAATGATAATATTTGTAATATCTTTTATCCTTTGAGCAAATAATGCTTTTGGTGAAAATATTTATCAACAATATGACGAATGCAGCAACTGAGATAATTCCTGATTCACAAGGGATGGATACTGTAATGAGTGGATAGAGTCAGAAAATATTAAAGATCAGAAGATTGAAATGAATGAGATAAACATATACAATGTTGGTCCATGCACTTCTATAAATAAAAAGAAAGTATATCCAGATTATTGCTACGTTGCCTGAATATTTTTTACAGAAATGTACGAAGAATGACAGGAATCGAAGAAAGAGTTTGATGATAGAACCACAGCTTTTGATTTTAATGAAAAAACCTGCTGAGAGGTTAGCATTGATAGTTATCAATATTATTTTTGCTTAAATCCCTCATGGTCATCAAGTGAATTATATAGGTCAGTCAAAAAAGATACTTCTTTTAAGTGAGAGTTTTGTAGATTAGTTTACCCAGGATCCTTTTATACAGAAGCTTATTATTATAAGTGTTTAAGCCATTGATATCTTCTAGATGAAGATGAAACAGAAGCAAAACAATCAGCAATAGACTATGCAAAAACACTAAAAGAAAGAGAAGAAATAAACAAAAAAGAAGCAATAAGTAATCATGAAAAACTAGAGCAAAAGACTGATAGCCCAACATCTCAAATCCCAATACAAACTAATTTAAATGATCAGAAAACACTTACTACATCAATAAATGCAACCTCAATACAAACTAATTCAAATAATCAGCTGCAAAATAGTTATGTTGATCCCAATATTCAAAAAGGAATTTCAAAATGAAAATGATTAGCATTAAAACTATCTTGAACCGAAATTTGAAGCAGGCTAAAATACATATTCAGCTACACTATTGATAAACCAATAGATATTATTTATTCATCAGACACCAATACAGCTAAAATAATAAAAAGTAGTTATTCAAGAAAACAATACAAAACTCTCCTTTTCAATATTATGAAGTCATATGTAGAGAATTATAAATCATAATAATTTTAGATTCAGAACGGCAATGCAATGACTAGATGAAGTTCCATTCATTGCCTTCAACTATGTTGTTGTTTCAATATTGGCAAATGATTTTAAGTTTTAAGGGTGAATTAAATTAGCTACTAAAAGCAGTCGACTAGCTAAATTGTGGATTAACTATTATATTAGCTTTTGTTTGAAAAGAAGTGTCATTTCGTCATTTACGTCATTAAAAATACCTACGCATTATATATACGACTGCTATATATCATCATATCAACTGAAATCAAACCTTTATACTATCTCGGTTTCTCTCAAACCAAGTCTCTGAAGCGACAGTCTTTTTTATTTCGACTACACAAGCATCAGACCACTCACATATTTTTCAGTCTTTATCGTCATCTAGCCAATGCACATCTCAAAATCAAAACTGAGCACAGTAATCATGTAGCGTAATAGCATCTCATCTACATTTAAAATCATCGCAATCATATGCATTGTATTCACATTCCAACTGACCTAGGTATGAAATTTTCTCTATTTCATCATAGTATTTTTGATTAGGATCTTCGGGGTAATACTCCTCATGTACGTCACTATAAGCATACTGTACTGAATAGTCATAATCTCTAGTTATTGCATAGCTAAACCCTACGAATATCGTTAACATAGTAATTAATGCTATTAGCCTCATAATGAGAAAAAGGTAAGTAATAAATATTTATCTACTATCTATATTAGCTATAATATTATAAGTAATTTAAATTACAGAATCTATACACTATTACAATGTTATTGTTTTTAGACGCGTATTTACCCTATCCAATCAATCCCATTAGTTATGAGATACGATAAAAAGAATAATTGTCTCTGCAAAACAAATCTAATATTACTTACTTAGTAAATTCAATATTAAATTTGATTTTCTTTTCTTTGTTACTTTATATAATTATTATTAAAATACTTAGAAACTGTCGCTAGAACTGTATAATTAGCTCATTTATTTTTTTAAAACAATGAAACATGTATATAAATACATATTATTACAGTAAAATCGTACCTTTTAGTATTTTAAATTTGTTTTAATTAATCCTACTTCAATCTCAATCATTCATAAAACAGCATAGATTCTTCAATCATCATCAAAACTCACATTATTTGTTATAGCCCTTAATTTATTTTCCATATTTAAGATCTCATTTAAAGAATATTTTTCTAATTTTCATCTTACAAGTTTTATTAATTCATAATCAGTCTCAGTTAAAATATAGTTTGTTCATAACTTCATACATAATCAAGTATTGTCCTTATCCTTCCAATATCAAGTATCACATGTGTACCTTGTTTTCAATTCAGAACCACAAGAAGCATTAGCAGGTAACATTACACAAGTTCAATATCAAAGATCACATTCAGTTAAAATATTACACTTTAATTTTTGAACGCATGAATATGTTCCATCTTTATTAACTGTAAAATCATATCAATCATTGCAAAAGAAAGAACCATCTTCCATACAAAATGAATTGTCTGGTTTAACGTGACATATTCATCCTTTTAAACATTCATTTGAAGCACACTCTCATTTAATACACATCTGATCTACTTGGAGATATCATGCATCGCAAAGCCAATTATAAAACAAATTACAACTTGAATTGTCTGGAATATTATAACAATATCAATCTTTAACACAGTCACATCTTGTTGAAACTACCTGTGATTGAGTAAAAGAAAAATCATCATTTACATTAGTAGACTGATTAAATGCAGTTCATCAATATACTTCTTCATAAGTTAGTATGGAAGTGCTTGAATTTACAGCCACTGGAGAAGCTGGCTTAAAGAATGGAAAACACATACCTCCCTGCCTTGTAACATTCGTTCAAAAATCTCAAACATATCACTCATTGCAAATGCAAGTATGATTTGGTCAAGGAGTCGCATACATAGGACAACAGGCTGGTAATGACTCACATGCTATTCAATCTCAGTCTCAGTCTAAACAATGTAAATCATTCTCTCATAGAAATATTTGTGCTTTAGATTGACACTTAAAATCTGAGCAATCATAAGAATCTACTCAATCTTGTGGGCAAGATCGATCCTGAGCATAAGTAAACATACTAGATCATAAAATTAGTGACAATAATATTGTTATTTTTTTCATAATCACTCAAAAGATATAAAAATATATTCATATATAAAAATAGGTATTAATAAATACTAAAATACAGTCTATAT
>CALLPO010000152.1 GCA_938015605.1 uncultured Candidatus Altimarinota bacterium
TAAGAATTGAAGAAATAAGTCTTATAGATACAAATGAAAAAGATGCATCTAGGTATTTTAATGCCGTAATTATTCATAGAGGTGCCAAGAAATCAAAAAAACCAATAATAAACCCTGATCTTATTTCATGTTTTGTAATAATTGAATCACTGTTAATAAGAAAATTTACTGCTAAAATAGCTGTAAAAAATGCAAACCACATAAATAAAAAAACTTCCTTGTTTAATCATTTGTTAATGACTAACTTTTTAATAAAATCTGAAAGTCCTAATGCTAGTAGTCATGACAAAGAATAGAATATCCAGAGGGTTTCCATAAAAAAATTTTATATAAATAGAAGTATGCTAATAATAGTTAAAATAAAGGCAATAATTTGTCTTATTCAAATCTTTTCTTTATACACTATCACTGATAAAATGATAGGGATAAACAATGAATATGAAAGAATTTTATAAACAATAGCTAGGTCTCAACCAGACGCAACTGCTGAAAGATTAAGGAAGATTCAACTTGTAAATATAATAGTAGTAAAGACTAAAAAAAGAATATGTTTTCGTTTTTTTACTATTAATACATCTGATATACTATCTCTTCATTTCATCAAAAGTGTTCCAAAGATTCCTGCTATTCAAGCGGATAATACATAAGTAAGTATCTCTCCATTACTCATTAATATATATTTTTTCATAAGAAGCCAAATCACCGTAATTAAAAAAATTCAAATCATCAGATATACATATCATTGTAGAGATTTTTTCTTTTTGGATTTTTTTTCTTTCTTTTCAAGTAATAAGTAAAAAATAATAAATCCTAGAAATATTCCAATGTACTCATTTAAAGTAATATTTTCTCAGAAAAACAATTGCCCAAATATTATCAGTAATGCAGAGGATCCAATTCTATAATTAATAAAAAATGATGAACTTGAAAGGCTTCTTAGACTTTTTATTCTTGCTTGTAATCACAATACATAGAGTAAATTTATTCCTATACCAAAAAGCAAAAGTTTATAATCAATATAAAACATTTCTCAAGTAAATAGCACATACACTAATGGAGAAATGATACACCCTAAATGAGCATATACAATAAAGCTATTTGTATTGAGGGTACTTTCTGCTTCAACTTTTTGTAAAAATCAGTAGATACCTACCACAAAAAATGAACCAATTGCATATAAAAACCAAGATTCTAGCATAATTTTATTCTAAGTATTTAATAACATATTCTAAAGTATTGTGATGAAATTTCACTGAACAATTTTCATATCTAAGTTGTATATCTGGATTTATTTCTTTAGACTCTGCTCTTGAATCAAAGCTAATCTCTGGATACATTTTTTTAAATTCTTCAAACCTTGTATCTATAACAAATTCTATGTGTTCTAATCCTTCAGGATAATCACTAATTTCTTTAGGAGCAGGAATTTCAACTACATATATTTCCCTCTTTTTATAAACAAGTGGTTTATCTAATTTAAATGTTGAGATCATTCTTCATCAAATCATAACTTCTGATAGTAATTTTGATTCTTTTAAAAATATTTCTTTTACCTCATCATATCTCTCTTGAGTTTCAACCCTGTAACAGAGATGATCTAGTTCATATTTAGAAATATCTACTTCATCTTTTTTAAGCAAGCTAAAAACCTTGTCTAGAAAAGAAGTATAATCTCAGAGGATATTTTGTATTATGTTTGTGATAGTTTTTATTTATTGTTAAAACTCAATCTTTATAGTAAAATATATACATTAATTACTAACTTGCAAAAATGTTTGATATATCTGAATTAATTTTAGGAATGTGAATTACAGGGATCATTATATATACTATACTAATTTTTTATACTGTTCTTATCGTTTATTTTTCAATTGGAATTCTAAATATATTCAATCCTTTCAAAAGTAGCATTCAAAAAGTATATATTGTTAATACTCAAAATACTAAAAGTGAAGATGAACAAGAAGTCCAAATGAGTACTGGACAAAAAATTAACAAGGCTGTAAATCCTTTTTATTAATAAGTATTATTTTCCTCCCTCCAACACCTTCTTCACAGGTTTATAACTCATTCTATGAATTCAAGTTATATCTTTTATTTTTTTGAGTCACTCAGAATGTTTTTTTGTTCCATATCATTTATGAGTTTCAATTCATAGGTCTGGGTAGAGTGTTGCATATTGGACTAGTAATTTATCTCTAAACACTTTTGCAATAATACTTGCTGCTCAAATTTCAGCTATTTTTCAATCTCATCAAACTATATATGTGGGTTGAGTTTTTAGTTCTTCAAATATATAGTTATCTCTTCCATCGATAAGCACTTCAAGAGTCTTTCTTTTTCAAGGTATCTTTCTCAGGAGCTCTACTAATCACCTTCTCATTGCTTCTCTATTAGCTTGCCTTATATTAATCTCATCAATTATGAAGTTATCTACAATTCATACTCCAAAGAAAATTTGAGGTTTGTTTCACCTGCTCATTTCTATAAGTTGTGAATAGAGTTGCTCTCTCTTTTTTTCAGTAAGTTTTTTAGAGTCATTAAGGCTAGAAATAAAATTTTTACTTGGCATATTTTTAGTATTAAAACAAAGTGCACAAGCTGAAACTGGTCCAAGCCAGGGACCTCTTCATGCTTCATCAATTCAAATCAAATATTTCATTCAAACTATTGCTTAATATCTACTCATTAAAGTATACTCATAAATGAAAAAAGTCTAAAAAAGATTTTGACAAACCTCCCCTTTTGTATAAGATACTCTTGCTTTGAAATAAGGCACTAAAAATGAATAAGCGGGTATAGCTCAATTGGCTAGAGCATCTGCCTTCCAAGCAGAGGGTTGTGAGTTCGAGTCTCATTACCCGCTCCATTTTTTTTTTATAGAATAAATATTTACAACCGGAAATTGGCGCA
>CALLPO010000153.1 GCA_938015605.1 uncultured Candidatus Altimarinota bacterium
TTAAAAATATGTAATGCATGAACTAATAAAATTAAAATCTACCATAGAGTCAAGACTCATGCAGATGATTTTCAAGAATGGAGAGGAGAGTGAGCATTTCATTGAATATTAAAAGGCCCTACATATCCAACATCTATTTGATCAGGAACATCAGCATGATGATGACAAGCATGAAATGGGTGATGATTGGTTTTATGAAATACAGGAAATTGAACTCAAACTACAGTATCAGGTACATCAGCATGATGATGACAGGTTGTAATAGTAAATAGTAATGAAGTTAGTCTGATGGATAAGTCTATCTGATTTTCTAGTAATAATGCTTGTAATGATAGAAGAGACTCTAATAACTTAGATCACCCTTTTTATGTAAGAAGTGCATGTTTTAAAGATGGTGTAAATTATCGTTATTATATATGTCGTAGTGATGATGGTGAATGTCTGAGTGAAATGTCATGAGGTAGTGTAACTCAACCATGACCAATTAATAATGGGAATAATATTACAACAAACACAATTACAGCAAATCCATTTGAATCTGGAATTGATGCTAGTATACTTCTAAAGCTAAAAGAAGTCTCAAGGAAATTGGATGCTTTTACTGTTGCTGATCTAAAATTAGTTCTTACTAAATTAGATACACTTTCAACTGCATATTCAGAAAATGCACTTATTACAAAAATTATATGATATCTAAAGTATGATATTAACCAAAAAATTGAAGCAAAAACTAAAAATGGTGATGTAGATGATTTCTTTTGTGCACTTACATGAGATTGTGATGATGACACAGTTGTAGTTACTCCAGTAGATCCAGTAGTTTGTACTGAGGAAGCAAAGCTTTGTTCTGATTGAGTTACTTATGTATCTAGAAGTTGACCAAGTTGTGAATTTACAGCATGTCCAGTAGTGGTAAGTTCTTCATGTACAACAGAAGATTGAGTAAGTCTGGCTCATTGAGAAGTAAAAGCATTGTATAATGAATATCTAGGTTGTGAAATTATAACAACAGCTAGCTGTAATAATGGTACTATAAGGTCATGAACAGTTGAACCAGGACCAGGATCTTCAAGTTTTTATCCTTGGTATGCATCAAGACCATCAAACCCATTTGGAAATTACACTTGTTCAGGAGGATGATGACCAGCCACTACTGATCCAGTAGTTATGAGTCCTTCATGTACTATGGACAGGGGGTTCTTTGTAAAAGATGAAATAGTTCATTATACTTTTGGTGATTGAAAATATTGTTCAGCATATCCAATTTGAACAAACGAAACATGATGATTAGGAGCCAAATATGGAAAGGTTTATAATTATGATACAATATCTTCAGCAATGCATTTATCATGAACATGTAGTGATAATGGAGAGAACCCAAAAGGTACGTTCAAAGTTTGAACAACATATTATAAATCAACATGAACATCTTATTGTGAATATGCTGATGGTGAATATATTTCATTATGAAGACCAAGTTTAGTTGGTACATATAGTTCAATTCCTTGAGGATTAATTGGCTGAAAAATGTGTACTGGATGAACTCCAAGAGTGTCAACAAACTGTGATTGATGAGCAGTGTATACTTTACCAACATCTGGTTGATCATGAAATGTTTGATGTACAACAGAAGATTGAGTAAGTCTGGATCATTGAGAAGTAAAAGCATTGTATAATGAATATCTAGGTTGTGAAATTATATCAACAGCTAGCTGTAATAATGGTACTATAAGGTCATGAACAGTTGAACCAGGACCAGGATCTTCAAGTTTTTATCCTTGGTATGCATCAAGACCATCAAACCCATTTGGAAGTTATACTTGTTCAGGAGGATGATGACCAGCCACTACTGATCCAGTAGTTGTAAACTCGTGTAAACTTAATAGATGATTTTTCCTACATAATAATGCTATGTATTATACACTGTGAACAGGGGATTATTGTAAAATGAGAGATTTTAAATTATGAACAGATGATTTAGCAAAAAAAGAGGATAAAATTATGGTATATAACACTCTGCCTGAATGAATGATTGTTAACAAAGGTACTTGTGGTTATTGATTGGCTAAATGAGACTATGAATTATGATATTGAGCATATAACATATGACAATTTCCATGAACTAGATTGTATTCAAACTGAGTTTGATCATATTGTGTACAATGAACTCTTCCTGCTTGAGCAACTGATTTAGAAAATATTCCTTCTACAATGGTTGGTTGAAAAGTCTGTTGAGAAGATCCTTTTATAGCAAATAGTTGTGAGGGATGAACTCTATATTCAACTACATCAACACCCTCTACAGATACTGGTTGAACAGTGATTGAAGAAGGTTTTATAAAAGATGTCTCAGGTCAGTGTGTTACTCCTAATTCAACAACAGGTTCATGTACTTGTCCTGCATGAACTACAGTTCAATGAAAAGTATCTGTATGAGGTTCATCACAAGTGCCATATGATTGTGCAAGAAAAATTGCAAGAATTATTCCTTGAGTATGTGGTTCGTTAAATTGATCAACAGTTTCTTCAATGCCTTCATCTTCAACTTCATGATTATGTAGTGTGTGAACAGTATATACACCATGGCAATATGGTAACAAAATTCACTGGAGGTGCTTAAATACATGAGATACTTGATATGCTTCTTGTTGAGCTAGTCCTAATGAAATTATTACAGGTGTGTGTTGAGATATTAATTGAACAGTAGTATCATCAAAACCATCATATGATTTATGTAAAAGTTGAACTTTAGCAAAATTTCAATTTGTAAAATATAATACTTACAGAAAATGAGATGAATATGCTTGGAAATGTATGTGAAATGCATTCTGAAACGAATCACATTTCTGTAGAGCTTATCATTCAGAATAATCATTAAAAAATATTTTCTAATAATGTCTATTAGAAAATATTTTTTTTATTGTTTTTACTTCTATCTTTGCTATTATTTAGAGGATAAAATATTAATTTTATAATTACATATATATGAAAAAAATATTAGTTTTAATTACTTTTCTGTTTCTTTTTAGTCAAAATTTAGTAAGTTTTGCAGCAACTTCTGTATGATGATGACAAAGTTTTGATTGAGTTTATTTTGAATATAAATGAACAGGGTGAACCCTTCGGTCTCACTGGTTTGAATGAAATTCGTCAAATCTTAAAATAACATTGAAATGATATCATAAAGATCTTAAACCTACAAGTTGGGTTGATTCATTTATAATAAATTTTTCATGAATTTCAAATTGAAAATGTGTAACAAAATCTTTATCTCAAATTGTTGTTTGATGAGATGGTAAAAATTATAAACAAAATGTACTGCTATGTAAAAAATCCGCTAATTCGATTGAAATCAGTCATATAACACTTAAACAATATGATGAATGATGAGAATATATAGCAAGAGCAGCTCAATCACATTGAATAATTAATGTTTCAAAAATACTAAATTCAACACAAACAAGTACATCATGAACATCTGTGTGATGAGGACAAATAGTTTGAACCTCAAATTGATGAAATCAGTTAGCTATTAGTGAATCAACGAGATTAAAATTATCATCCCCATTTACAAGTAATGCACTTTGTAAAGCTAAAAAAGAATTTAATGATTTAAATTTCCCAGGAAATATAAGAAGTGCTTGTTTTGAAAATAGAAATACATATTACTATTTTCTTTGTGCTGAAGATGATGATATTTGTCTTAGTGAGATGCCAAACAATGGATCAACTCAAACATGACCAATAAATAATAGCAATAATGTTACTACTAATTCGTTAGATGGTAATCCATATACTTCAAGTATTGATGGTAATATTCTTGCAAAATTAAAAGTAATTTCTAAAAAATTAGATGCATTTACTATAGCTAATTTAAAATTAGTTCTTACTAAATTAGACAACATTGCATCTAACTATGAGGATGATAAAGTTATTAAGGATATCATATGATATTTAAGGTATGATATAAATCAAAAGATTGAAACAAAATATAAAAACAGTAATGTAGATGATTTCTTTTGTGCTCTTACATGAGATTGTACTGAACCTGAAGAAGAAAATAAAATTGTTTCTTTTGAAACACCTAAATGACCAGGAGGAGGTTTAAGCATTTGGAATCATTCTATTGATTTTACAGATAA
>CALLPO010000154.1 GCA_938015605.1 uncultured Candidatus Altimarinota bacterium
AAATATCATTAAAAACACACTAAATGACAACTAAAAAACCTACATGATTTGATTCATTTTTTGAAGCAATGAGCACAACTCCAGAATATAAAGAAATGATGTGATGAATGGAGAATATCTCTAATATGGAGAAACAATTAAAATCAATTGATGCAAAAACTGCAAAACTTTGAGAACTAAATAAAGTATTACAAGATTCTTTTGATACTCCAGAAGCAAGAGAAGCCTGAAATAATGCAAGTGTTAAAAGCAAAGAAGAACCTTCAAAACAAACTGGAGATGCTAAAAATGATAAAAAGATAGAACCATTAGAGATTAAATACTTTACTAATGATGAACCTGCAACATGGGGTTTTAAGTGAGTGGCTGGAATGCAAGATTTAAAAGATGAACTTAGAGAAAGTTTTATTAACCCCCTTCAGTTTAGATTCTTTGTACAAAAATTAGAAGAAAATCCAGAAGATAAAACAGAAGCACTTTATAAAGACTTATATAAAACATATGAAAACTTTAAAGTAGGGATTCCAACTGGTATTTTATTATATGGTCCTCCAGGAACTGGTAAAACTTTTATTAGTAAGAAACTAGCCGAAGAATTAAATGCTGGTTTTATTAAAAAATCTGTATGAGAGTTTGGTTCAAGCTATGTTCACCAAACTAGTAAAAATATTCACAATTTTTTCAAGCAAGCAAAAGCTGCTAGTCAAGAAGGACCAATCATTTTATTTTTAGATGAAATTGATTCACTTGTAAGTAAAAGGTGAGGAAATGTAGATGCTAGTAAAGCTGAAGAAGTAAGTCAATTCTTACAGGAGTTTAATAACTTAGAGGATGCTCCAAATCTCATTATAATCTGAGCAACTAATAGACCAGATCATCTGGATTCTGCAATACTGAGAAGTGGACGTTTTGATAAAAAAATCTATATCTGAGAAGCTGATTATAAAGCAAGAAAAGAATTATTTGAAATATTTATTGAAAAGAAAAAAAGACCTCATACTAAACTAGACTATAGAGAATTAGCTCTACTTACTGAATGATATGTGGCTGCTGATATTGAGGCAATTGTTGAAGAAGCTTCTAGGGATGCTAGTCAATGAATCCTAGATCTAGTAAAAGTGATTAAATCATGAAAACATGACCTTAATAAAATACAAGAAGAGCTTGAAAAACATACTCTCAGTATGGAATTACTTAAAAAAGCAATTGAAGACACTACTCCATCTCTCAAAATGGTAGATATGAGTATATATAGTGAATGGTTAAAGAAAATTGAAAAATAAAATTGCATATAAAAAGCTAACTTACATAAGTTAGCTTTTTTATTATTATTTGTTTCTAACAACTATCTTTTTAAAAGAAAATTTCTAATTGTAGTTTCTTTTGATATATTTTTATAATCTTTTTCTAATTTTTGAAAATCTAGAATAAGTTTATTTTTGAATATATTTTTTGTTTTAATGTTAACCGTTCTATTAGTATACGTTGAGAAAGAAAATGAAATAGCTGATAAACCTTTTGCTACTCTATTAATTTCATCGACAGATGGTTTTTTATCTAAGAATTTTTCAAACATATCTTTAAGCTCATCATTATAATGAGGGTATCATTTTAATCCAAATATTTGATAGTTCCCTGCTTCATAGTCATCTATTTCAATAATTTCTTTTTGTTCTCTAAATTTTTCTAAAGTAATTGCAAGGTAATTTCAAGAGATTCAAGATAATAAATCACTATCAATAGTTACTCAGTACATTATATTATTTACATCAGGTCCAAATAGACTTTTTGTAAAATCACTAATATCTCAATTAACATACACTTTTGGGAAAAGTTCATCAATTGAAACTTCTCTTTCAATTGCTTCTAAATCATTTTCTTCTATCACTATATCTTCTTCAATAACTTCCTCTGATATTTTAATAGGTTGAATATATTCATCTGGATTTAGGAATTTTTCTAATACATTATCCACTTGAATATTAAGTTGTTCTCAAGAAGTGACATCTCAAACAACTATTCAAGTACTTGTTGTTCAATCTTTAGATTCTTCACTCTCAGTTAAAGTTTCACTATTATTTACTTCTAAATCATTTCAACTAAATTCAATTCATAGATCAGAATCTTCAATTGATTCAGTAATATTTTCTAATTCTCATTCACCCTCTTCAGATATTCATAAATCAAATCCTCCCAGTATATTTAGAATAGCATCTTCTGATCACTCAATATCTTCTGTATCTATATCAGAAACAGTCTCAGCTATTTCTTCAATATTAAGTTCTTCTCACATTATTGAAATAACTGATTCCAAACTAGATTCAGTTTCTGTAATTTGCTCAGAGTCTAATGTCTCTCATAATGTTGAAATAATAGAGCCTAATTCACTTTCAATTCATTTATCAGAAGAATCATCAACTGATCAAGTATGAGTATTATTTTCAATTTCTTTTTCTCATTCTAATAATTCATTCTTTTTTTCTTCAATTATTTCTTGGAAAAACTGTTTAGAAAAATTATTCATTCAAGCTCATTTAACTGTAAAAGTTTCACAATTAATTATTTCACTTTGGAAAAAAATGAAACCGGCCTTTCAGTTAATACAAGATCCTTGACTCATCCAAGATGGTAAAAGATCAACAGGATTATTATCTTTAACAGCATCATTACTAGAAAGATTATAATTAGTTCATTGTCTAACTTTAGGTACATGCTTCTTAATAGTTACATGTCATGTATCTACAGGTGTAATTGCCTTAATCCATTCATTGAGATGACTTTTATCACTAGTATCATCTTCTCCTGCAGCATGCACAGGTCAAACAATAGTCATACTTAATAGGAATAAAACTAAGAATGAAATTAACTTTCTTTTTGAAGTTTTCATATATATTTGTATTATATTTAAAATAACATATATACTTTATCACATATAATAACAACTTGTCAAATAATTTAATATAATAAATAAAAAAAGAGAGTATAGTCTACTCTCTTTTTTTATTTATCCTTTATTATAAAGAATAAGTCTTAGCTAATGATCTAGAAATAATTGAATCTTTTCTTTTTAAAATTTTATATTTTCTTTCAATTGTCACAATATTAGAAATAATTTCATTTTTAAATTTATCTCTTGTTGATGAATTTAAATCATTATTTTTGTAATTAATTACAGAATATGACAAATCTCATATATTTTTAGCAAAGTCATTTTTGATTGAATCAATTGTAAATTCATTATCAACTCTTGTAAGAATTTCTACAATTTTATTATTATAGTTATCATCTCATTCAAGAACAGTTGCATCAATTCATCATACTGTTATTGTTTCTTTTGCCTGAGAATATGCTTTAATAGTTTTAAATAACTCTTTTCCTTTTAGTGTAAATTCTTTCTCATCTTCTTTTATAAGATCCTCATCTGAAATTCTACCAAATAAATCAGAGAATAAAGCATCAATATCTTCTAATGATTGTGTTGAAGTTTCAGTTGTAGTTTGAGTAGGTGTAACAGTTTGGGCTGGAGCTGTGTAAACTGGTTCTGATGTCATTGAAGGTTCTACATATGTATCTGTACCTTCAAGTGAATTTCAAAATAAATTATTTAGAAATGCTTCTGATTCAGAATTATTAACCTCAGTTTCTCTAACAGGTTCTTGATAAGTTGGAACAACAACTTCATCTGTTCAGAATAAATCATTTAGAAAACCTCCAACATCTCAACTAACATCTCAAGAGTTATCTACATAAGGATCACTGTAAATTTCATTATATGAGTTATTGTATGATCATTGTTCTATACATTTTGTATCTTTGTGAGTTGATATTATATTACCATAATCATCAAGCACTGAAAAGTTAGATCATTCAACACAATCATCTTGCATTATCTCACGTCATAATTGAATATTTTTCACATAATCAGCATCACCTAAGTCAAAAAGCCAAAATGGTTTGTGAACTAACTTAATATTAGTACTTGTAAGCTTGTGTTTTAATCATGTTTCAATAGCATTTGCTGTTGCTAAACTATTTCATAATACTAGACTTATTAGTGCACTTAGTGCTATAATTTTTTTCATAATAATCATTTGTAAATAAATATATACATGTATAGTAACATATATTAATAGAGAGAGTCAAATAATTAATAAATAAAGTTAGACTTATATAAAAAAATGTATATAAAGAATCAATAATATCTTTTCCCAATCACTGATGAAACTCTTAGTTCAGACAATTCTTCTGATTATCTTGGTAAATTTTTCTATACTACAGTTGAATTCTGTATATAATTTTTTAGATATAAATGATAATCAAAAATACTTTATCAAATATTTAGAAGTTTCTCCACAATATTCTGACAAAATTTCAAAATGAGATATCATTTTTAGTCTCAAAGATAATCATGAACTTACTGAATTCTATTGTTGAGAAATTTGATGTTTCTTTATAAATAATTCACTAGAATCAATTTATGATCAATGAATGTTAATAGTTAATGATAAGGTCACAAATCAAATTCTCAACATCCCTTATGAGATAAATTTTTGAAAAAAAGCTATCAAAACAAATAGTTGAAATTCCTCAAATTTTGATATTAGTGATTCAATGAAGATAAAATCTATACAAAAAAGAGCATTAAGTTGTGAAATCTCTGCCACAGCGGATATTCTCTCACACATTCTAAACAAAAAGATAACTGAAGATACTCTTTTGACAAAATTAAGTAAATCAGAATATGATTCACTTCCTCACACTCAAAGTAATCATATTTATTGGTGAAACCCACAAGAGTGATTTGTATGATATATTGACAAAACTTCTAACTGAGAGGTTGCGAGACAAAGAAAAATGACAGGATATTGAGTTTTAGAAAAACCAATTGTAGAAATAATAGATGGTTATGATGTAGAAGCAAAAATAATTACACAGGATAATTATACACCAGATTATACACAAACAGAACACCTAACTCATATGCTTGAAGAACTTCATGCATGAAATATGATTCAATTATGGTGAGATATCTGTACAAATCCAAAGTACTATAATTGAGAAGAAAA
>CALLPO010000155.1 GCA_938015605.1 uncultured Candidatus Altimarinota bacterium
GAACAGATTCAAGCTTGGCTCATATATTTTTGTAACCTCATTTCTTCCATATTTACTTGCTTTAATAATATTTTTATAAATAATAGAGATTAATTACTATATAGCAAATAAATATGAAGCAAGATTTTCATCCAGATTTTATTAAGAGATATGAACCTTTATTTTCAAAAGATGAATTTTCTACTTTCTTGGAATATTGCATAAAACCATTAAGAAAATCAATCAGAGTAAACACACTCAGAATATCTTTAAAAAATTTTGAAAAGAGAGCTATAAAAAATAACTGGCTTTTAGAAAAAATCCCTTATGTAGAAAATGGTTATTTTATAACTTGGGATCATAAAAAAGAAGCACTAGGAAAAAGTATTGAATACTTTGCCTGACTTTTTTACATTCAAGAGACATCAAGTATGATACCTCCAATTGTACTAAATCCACAAGAGGGAGAAATTATACTAGATGTATCTGCAGCACCATGAAGCAAGTCAACACAACTATCAACAATGATAGACAATAATTGACTCATAATGGCTAATGATATAGTCTCTAGTAGGATAAAGGCTCTTAAAACAAATGTGAACTACTTAGGAATGATTTCAATTGCAACTTCTAAATTAGATTGAAGAGACTTTGGAAGATATTATAATAAAACCTTTGATAAAATACTTCTTGATGCACCATGTAGTTGAGAATGAACAATGAGAAAAGATAAAATCAACTGGTCTATGTCAGTTATAGAAGAGCTAGCAACACTACAAAAACGTCTTATATGATCTGCTCTTCAAGCTTTAAAGATAGGTGGGGAAATTGTCTATTCAACTTGTACAATGACTCCAGAAGAGGATGAGCTTATACTTGATTATGTCAAAAAAGAGTTTGGTGAATCAATAGAAATTATACCATGGAAGCTAGATTGATTAGAATCTACACCTTGATTGACAGAATGGGAATGAATACAGTTAGACAAAGAATGTCAATATGGACAAAAAATTTGGCCACATATAAATAATACAGAAGGATTTTTTATAGCAAAAATAAAAAAAACTTGAGAAGTAAATGTAGACAAAGTGTCAACATACTATCCAAAGAAACTATCAGAAAAAATCATCAAGTGAAAAGAATTAAAAGTATTATATTCTCAAATAAAGAAAAGATTCAACATAGACAAGCAGGCTTTTGCTAAATATATAATAGTTAAAAAATGAAATGAAATTGAAATAAGAACTAAAGAGTCTAACTCAGTAGCTGCACTACCAAATATCCAAAGTATATGAATTCCTTTCTGAGAAGAAAATGAAGGAAAATTTAACCTTAGTTTTTATAGTGCTCAGGTATTTTGAAAGTATGCAGATCTAAATTTAATAGATTTAAACAGGGAACAAGTAGATATATTCAAAAATTGAGTTGATCTTGTACTAAAAGATGAACAAATTAAAAACTGTCTATTATGACAGGTTATAATTACTTATGACAATATTATTATATGAACAAGTCTATTGCAAAAAAATAATAACCTTAAGAATCAAGTTCCTAGGGAAACAATAAAACTATAAATTATTTATCAATACGGGCAACACACTTCCAATTTTTGACTTTAATTTCTCACAACTTGTTATTTGATATTGCTCAAATTTTACACATTTTATTATCAGCACAGACCTTCATTTTATCAGTAGATCAAATTGAATATTGGACAGATTTTCAAGAAAATTTATCACAATATAAAGGAACATAGAATTTATTAACTAGTAAAAGTACAACAATAAAAACAAGTACAACATTAAATATAACTTTAAACATGTGTTAAAAATTAGTAATTATTCTTACTTCATTATCTATATTAATTCAAAACTTATTAAAAACAATCTTTTGTGCATGATCAATTAAATCAAGTAGATCACTAGATGTGGCACTTCAATCACTCATTAAAAAATTGGCATGCAGGGGAGAAAAGAATGCTCATCAGATTCTGTGTCACTTTAAACCAGAATTTTCAAGTAAAAATCAAGATGACACAAGCTTCATATCTTGACTATAATAATCAGGATAGTCTCTTTTAAATCACTCAAGGCTTACAACAGGATTTTTAAAGAAACTTCCACAAGTATTTCATTTTGGTTGTTTATGTTCTCTAAAATAAAGATTATCTACATCACTGTGGTACTTCTCAACCTTAGTAGACAAGTCAAAATCAGCGGATATCAGAAAATATTTTCACTCATATTGTTTTAAGAGAGAGGTTCTATAAGAAAAAATCATTTGTTGTTTATCAAAGGTTTGGATTTCACCAGTAGACAAATCTAATACTTTTGCAGACACAAAATTATTTTCAGTCTCAAGTCAGAAACAACCAGCATTACCAAATATAGCTCCTCAAATAGATCCAGGCAAACCAATAAATCTATGCCATAGATCTTGTCCATAATCTTTCTCTAAACTTTCAGCTATTTCCCGTATATTATCATTAGAACTTGTTTTAAGTATTTTGGATTTTTCATTATAATTCCATCATTCTAGACAGTTTTTAATCACAACACCTTTAAACTTATCAAAAGCAAAAAGCATATTTGTTCCTCATCAAACAAACAATACTTTTAGGTTTTCATTTTTAGCAAAAGTAACAACATCAAATATCTTGTCTACATCATCATTACTTTTCACTTCAAAATAGTACCTTGCAACTGCTGGAGTTTTAAAGTTTGATAGGGAAGTGATGTCTTTATTTTGTTCTAGGTATTTCATATTTTTTCTTTTTAACTACTACAATTTGAGTCATAAATGGATATAATATCTTTAGTTTTGTTCAAATTTCTCAAAGTTTTCAAAGATTATAAAAATTTTGAGTTGAGTCTAATTCTATTTCAAAATAACTATTATCATTAAAAACTTTTTCAATTAAATCAATATGAGTTTGTTGTGTACTGTTATAATAATTATTTTTCTTCCGAAGTGAATATATTTTTTGGAGTAGAAAAAAACTAGTAATTTGATGAAATTTTTGATTTGGTATCATTGTATCCAATATGAATAGTTTTCCCCCAACTTTTAATCAATTAAAGGCTTGAATAAAAGATAATAATTTCTGTTCATCAGTTAAATGATGAAGCATTTGGTTCATAAATATGTGTTCTATTCTTCAATAAGTTGTTAATTCATAAGAATTCCCTTCAATTACTTTAACTCAATATCACTTACTTATATCATAAAGGATTCACTCACTTTCAAGTCTATTAATAGCCATGTCACGGTTTGCTTTAACAGGTTCAACTAGTATTAATATGCTTCACTTAGTATGCTCCATTAATTCATTCCATATATGGACTGTTTTATTTCAAGGTCAACCTCAAACATCTAAAACTATTCAATTGATTTTGACATTATCTAGAGATTCTTTAACTGTATTAATTACTTTATTCAAATAAATTAAACCTCGTCATTTAAATTCACTACCATCAATTTTCACAAGACTTCTTGCAGTATATGAATCAGTGTTAGTTTGAAGCTGTTCTTTATTTTTCATAAATATTATCTTTCTAAATAATCTCTAATAGCTTCTGCAGTGAAACTTTTTTTATTCTTAGCAACTTGCTCAACACTTCATTCACACATAAGTTCTCATCACTTATCTCATCATTCTGGTCATATGTCTATTATGTGATCTGCATTTACAATTACATCCATATTATGTTCTATTACTAAAACAGAATTTCACTTATTCACAAGAGAGTGTAATATTGTCAATAATCTGTCTACATCTTGAAAATGAAGACCTGTAGTTGGTTCATCTAAAATATAGAATGTTTTTCCTGTTGATCTCTTTGATAGTTCTGTTGATAATTTAATTCTTTGAGCTTCTCAACCTGAAAGAGTTGTTGAAGATTGTCAAAGCTTGATATATCAAAGTCCTACCTCAATAATAGTACTTAGAACTTTAATAACTTTTGGGTGATTAGCAAAAAATTCTGCAGCTTCATTCACTGTCATATCAAGAACATCTGAGATGGTCTTTCATTTATATTTTATTTGTAGAGTCTCTCTATTATATCTTGTACCACTACAATCTTCACATTTAATGTAGACAGGTGGAAGAAAATGCATTTCTACTTTTTTAACTCAGTCTCAGTCACATACATCACATCTTCACGACTTAGTATTAAAACTAAATTGACCAGGTTTATATCACCTAATTTTAGATTCTTCAGTTGCTACAAAAACATCTCTAATTGGAGTAAAAACTCAAGTATAGGTTGCTGGGTTAGAACGGGGTGTTTTCCCAATAGGTGATTGATCAATAACTACTGTTTTATCTAAATGTTCAATTCAAGTGATTGATGCAAACTTTCAAAGCTGTCTATTAGCTCTGTTGAGATTATTTGAAAGATAAGGAGCCAATATACCATTAACAAGGGAAGATTTTCCTGAGCCTGAAACTCAAGTAACCACAACTAAATTAGACAAAGGAATGTCCACATTGATATTTTTTAGATTATTTTGTTGTGCTCAGTTAATGCTTATAATTTTTCAATTCTTTTGTAAATCTTTAAAACTAGGTCTTGTAGATCTGTCTACAACTACTTGTCTTTCTCAATTCAAATACGGTCAGGTAACTGACTTTTTATCTTGTACTATTTGCTTCATAGTTCATTCAAAAACTATAGTTCAACCATTCCTCCCAGCTCAAGGTCAAACATCAATTATATGATCAGATTCTCTCATGATATCTTCATCATGTTCAACAATAATAAGCGTGTTTCAAATATCTCTCAGTTTTTTTAGATTTTCAATCAACATATTATTATCTCTTGGATGAAGACCTATAGAAGGTTCATCTAAAACATAGATAATTCATTCTAATTGTGTTCCTATTTGAGTTGCCAATCTGATTCTTTGAGCTTCTCAACCAGATAAAGTACCAGCTCTTCTAGAAATAGTTATGTAATTAAGTCCTACTCAAGCTAAAAAATTCAATCTATCTGTAGCATTTTTAAACACCTTCTTTACAAGTTTTTGTTGTGTTTGTGAAAAACTCATTCCATTTAAAAAAGCTAAAGCTTCTGTTACAGAAAAATCTGCAAGTTGTCATATATTGATTTCTTTATTACCTAAAGGTAATTTAACAGAAAGGCTTTCTTTGTGAAGCCTATATCCATTACATCATGGACAATCCATGTCTACTATAAATTGGTCATAGTGTCATTTATCAGCTCATCCATCATAATACCTTCTTTCAAGTGTGTTCATAACTCACTCAAATCTTGAATTGTAGACAACTTTAACACCACTATCATTTACATAGTTCACTTTATATTGTTTTGTACCTGTTCCATAGAGGATAAGTGTTTTTTCTTTAGGTGAAAGAAGTGAATAATTTGTATTAAGATTAATTTTTTTGTGCTTAGATACTTCTTGTAGAAGTGAGAAGAAATAATCTCAACCGAATCATGGAGCAATAACTGCTCACTCCAAAAGTGTGAGACTTTGATTAATAATCTTTTCTTCTAAAAATATTTTTTTAACACCAAG
>CALLPO010000156.1 GCA_938015605.1 uncultured Candidatus Altimarinota bacterium
GGGAAGTATTAGTTTTGACTTTTCCCTTTAATGTTATATTGTTAATTAAATTAGGATTAACTTTTTAAATATGAAATGTACAGAATCTTGGGTTAAAGAAACCTTAGCAATGTGAGCAATTGATATTAAATCTTGGTGAAAAGCTCCACATAAATGAGTGAAGCATTTAGTAGATGAAATAAATAATAACGAAGCATGACTTCTCTGTTTTAAGGGTGATGTTTCAAGGTGTGTATATGTATCAACATGAGATGTCTATTATCGTGATACTAATAATCAATTGTTTTTATTAAAAGAAGAGAAGCAAGTATTTCCAAATGGTAAAGTAATAAGAAGAGGGCTAGATAATTCTATTTCTGAAAAATCAGGTAGAGATGAAGATGATATGATATGAATTATAAGAGCTGTTAAAGAAGAACTATGATTAACAAGTGAAAATATTAAAAGTATACTAAATAAGTGAATTAAGGAAGACTCTAGAGAATCAAAAGCCTATCCTTGATTAATATCAAAATACATTTTGGCAAAATTTCAAATTTTATTGGATTGAAATATTGATACAAATAAAGGATTTCAAGAAGCTGGAACAGAAAAAACAATTCATTTTGTATGGGAGGCAATTGAGGACCGTGAAATAGATGTTTAGTAGTTGAAATAATCTGAAAAACATCTAGCAAAAAACTTTGCTAAATGTTTTTTTTTGGGTAAAAAAGAGGAGTTAAAAACAACTAGTATCTAAGCTTCTGCAAAAGCTGTAACAGATAATAGAAAAATTAACCTGCAAGTTATTTATTATGTTTAAGAAAATTATATGGCTAAAAAGATAGAAATCTTTACTCTGCTGACTTTTTATAAGTTTGTAGATGTAGAAGATCCAAAGAAAGAAGTTGAAGAACACTCAATGTTTACAAGAGGAATTGGGATGAAGGGGAGAATATATATTGGGACTGAATGAATCTCAGCTACTGTGACTGGTAATGAGGGGCAAATTATGGCTTATAAAATGTATATTAATGCTCATCCACTCTTTAATAATCCAGAAGATTTAGATGTTAAATCATGTGAGGTAAAAGGACACCAGTTTCCAAAAATGAAAGTAAAAGTAAGAGACGAAATTGTAGTTCTTGGAAAAAAATACTCTAAAGAAGAGATTGAAGCAGCTGGAAATAGAATGAAAATAGATGAATTTAAAGAGTTGCTTGATAAAGGGAACATCGATGATTATATAGTTCTTGATATGAGAAATGATCATGAATATAGATTATGACATTTTAAAAATGCTATTCCTGCCAGCACTTTGAGTTTCAAAGAATTAGAAGACAAAGTTGAAGAATATAAAAAGCAATTTGGTGAAAAGAAAGTAATATCTTATTGTACAGGATGAATTAGGTGTGAAAAATCAACAGTAATGCTTCAAAATGCAGGACTTAAAAATACGTATCAACTTGATGGTTGAGTTGTAAAATACATAAATACCTATGATGATGGAAACTGGGAAGGGAATCTATACGTTTTTGATGATAGGGTTTCAGATATGGTTTGAAGTGAAGAAACTCACACTATAATTGGGGAATGCTGTTACACTTGAGAAAAAACTGATCATTGTGAAAACTGCAGATATTCTCCTTGTAATGCTAGGCTCATTTGTACTCCAAAAGCCTACAAAAAACACTTTGGATTTTGTAGTGAAGAATGTGTGGAAGCAGCTAAAAAAGATTTCTATGTAAAAGAAACTTCTTTTGATAGTATGAACTATAAAATGAAGAGAGCAGCCATTAAAATAGACCCAAGTAAAAAAGAAGAAATTTTCGATGATCTTACAGAGTATTTAAATAAAAAATTGAGTTGAATAGAATTTGTGAATAAAGAGAGTCTGAGAGAAGAATATCAAGATTAAAATAAAGAACCAAGAGGTTCTTTTTTTTCTTGTAATAAATTGATTAGTTATTACTATATATAAAAATATTTATTAAATATGTCAATGAATCAAATAGTGTGTAATAATATTGATGAAGAGCAATGACTAAAGACATGACTTGAAGTTTTTGACTTGGATTGAAATACTGATTTCAATTGAGTATATCAAAAAATTAATGAATTTTTACTACAAAGAAATGAAAAGAAATATGGAAGTTTCTTGAACGTGTTAAAATTTGTTCCCTTAATTTGAAAAATACTATGAACTGAGAAACTCATACTTAGAACAAAACTCTTTTATCTTACTCAGTACTCAATGAGAATTTTGGATGATTTTTGTGATGATGATTTATTATCAGAAATAGATATTAAAACTAAAATAAACATTGTTAGGAATATTGAAAGGTGAGAATACTCAGATATTCCATTATTAAAAGATTTTATTTTAGAGATTAGAATTGTAACACAAGAATTATGAATTGAAGGCCAGTTTCAAGAGATTCTAAATTACATTATAAAAAGTGTCACTTATGATTTTCATAGATCAGTTGATTCAAATCCATATAGGAATCAAAAGGATTTAAGTGAAAATTTTGATTTCATGGATATTGACTGAACAATTGGTTGAATGGCACTAATTTTATGAATTGACAGAGATCTTGCAATTAAACTACTTAGGCCTTTGTGATTAGCAACAAGAAAAACATATAACTTCAATGATTTTGTAGATGATATTTCTAAAAAACTTATTAACATATCTATTGAAGATATTGAAAAATATAATATATCTGAAAATGATTTTCAATCTATTGCAAATATGGATCTATGAAATTTAAAAGGCTTATCTGAATGAGTTAAATGATGGATCAAAAAAGAAGTAGTGGAGGCAGAAGAATTGTTAGTTGAACATAATAATACTTTTTGAATTAAAAATATTTTACTAGATAATGGAGGTTTAGTTTTTGAAAATAAGTGAAAAATTAGAAATAGAGTTAATAATATTATTATGTTGGGGGTATTTTATGTGACATATATAAAAGAAATAAATAATACTTTGCACAAAGTTAATCAAGAAGTTATTTCTACAATAAATTAAAAAAGAAGCCAAAATGCTTCTTTTTTTATTTTCTGCTTACAAATTTTGTAATAAAAATATTATATGCGTTATACTGTAATGATATAGTGACAGCTATGTGATATTTGATGAAAATAATAAGAGGGAATATATGA
>CALLPO010000157.1 GCA_938015605.1 uncultured Candidatus Altimarinota bacterium
ATGAAAATATCTTAAAAAGAATCCAATAGAAACGGCTGTTGAATTAGCCTCAATTTTAGAAAAAGAAGATCTTATTGAATCAGCAACCCCAGCTGGACCATATATTAATATCAAAGTGAATAAAAATAGTTTTGCATGAAAATTTGTAGATTTTTTAAATGATGATGAAAATTTAAATTCAGGAGAATGAAAGAATATTTATGTGGATTACATTGGAGCAAATGTTGGTAAGCCTCTTCATATAGGTCATATGTGTACTCCAAATCAAGGACAAGTAATGATAGAAGTTTACAAAAAACTTTGATACAATGTCATTTCAGATTCTCACATTTGAGATTGGGGAATAATTTTTGGAAAGCTTATTACTGCATTTAAAAAATACTGAAGTGAAGAGAAACTTCAAGAAAATGCTGTTGAACATTTATTTGAACTCTATGTACAAATAAGTGCTGATGCAGAAGGTGATGAAGATTTAGAAAATATTTTCAGAACAGAATTCAAGAAGCTTTCTGAATGAGATAAAGAATCAACTACTCTGTGGTCAAAATTTACTAAAGAGAGTATTCTTGCTATGAATGTTCAGCTTGGAAGGATGCACATTAAACCTGATTATAATATAGGGGAGAGCTTTTATGAGGGTTTATGACTGCCTAAAATGGAGGATTATCCAGATCTAGAAGTTTCAATGAAAGAAGTGGTTGATGAATTACTTGAAAAAAATATAGCAACTCTGACAAAAAATGATGATGGAACGCAGTCAGTATGAGTGCATTTTTCTGATGAAAGTAAAATGCCAAGTTGTATATTACAAAAAAGAGATTGAACTCATGGATACCTAGCTTCAGATTTAGCTTCAATCAAATATAGAAAAGCTAATTGGGATTTAGAAAAAATAATTTATTTTGTTGATGGAAGGCAGCAACTTCACTTACAACAAGCTTTTGAGATTGCTAAACTGGCTTGATGGTTAGGTGATACTGAACTTATTCATGCTTATAATGGTTTTATAAGCCTGAAAGATTGAGCTATGTCTACAAGAAAAGGAAGAATTATTAAGTTAGAGAAACTTCTAGATGAGGCAGAAGACAGAGCTGAAAAAATTATCCTAGAAAAAAGGGATGATATACAATGAGAAGAGTTAAAAACTCTAAGTAAAATGATTTGAATTTGAGCAATTAAATACTGATATTTAAAGAAAAATAGAGAATCAGATATTGTATTTGATTGGGATGAATTTATGAGTTTTGAAGGGAATAGTGGACCATACATTCAATATGCTTATGTGAGAGGTAGAAAAATATTATCTAAAGAAGGTTTTGAATCTAGTAAGAATATTTCTTCAACTGATGTTTGATTTGGAACATCAGAAGAGATTGAATTGGCTAAAAAAATAATGAACTTCGAAAATACATTAGAAGAATGTGTTATTTGAAATTACCCTCATGTAATTACAAGTTATGCTTATGATTTAACAAAAGCTTTCTCAAGCTTCTATAGTGCTGTAAGAATTAAAGAGGAAGAAAATCAAGACGTTAAACAGTTACAGTTATTATTAGTAAATAGTTTTTCTGAAACTTTGAAAGAAGCATTTTGATTACTTTGAATTGAAATGCCAGAAAAAATGTAAATAAAAAAATACTTTCCATTGGAAAGTATTTTTTTATTAATTAGTATCAATCAACTGGATAAGGAATACCTTGATCTACATTAGATGTATCACTATTAGAATTCTCTTCTTTATCTTTTAATATATTAGTTGAACTTCAAATTAGAGTTTCAGGACATAGATCTTTTTCATCAAAACATGAAGCACTATCATAATCTCCTACTATTTTAGTAACATATTTATCACTTCATTGAATTTTGATAGTGTATGCAATGTTATAATAAGTTCATTTTTTATTCACTGCTGCCCAATCCGTGTCAGCAGTTAGTGGTTTTTTAAATGATGCATAAACATATCTTCATATTCAGCTATCAATAAATTTAGCAGAACCATTTTTTACATCTCATAGTTCAGGGTCGTATAAATCTTTAGTTAAATATCTTTTTCACAATGTAGCTTGTGATATTGTACCTTTTGCTCAAATTTGTTTAGTTGTCCAGTTAGTTGTTCAGTCATCTAATCACATAACTTTTCATCCTCCATCTGCTGAAGTAATAGAAGTGATTTCTTCTCAAGTTTTTGCAACAACTAATGTATTTGATTTATTTGCAGTTGGAACAGTTGCATTATCACTATCATAACCCCACATATTTGTTGATCCACTGTGAGTATCAACAGCTGGATAATAGTTATTATCAACTTTATATTGTTGAAGAGAAGTTTCAATTGTAGAGACATCTGATAATTTCCTACCTGAAACTGCTTTATCAACAGCTCAACCAAAGTTTTGGTAAGCAACTACGGAGATAATTGCAAGTATTGTAATTACTACTAGAAGCTCTACAAGTGTGAAGGCTTGTTTTTTTAACATTTTCATACGTATCTTTAAATATTAATTATAAAAAATTATTTATTACTTTATCATAAACACAGACAGAATAAAGTAAAGTTGAAATATAAAAAAATCATTG
>CALLPO010000158.1 GCA_938015605.1 uncultured Candidatus Altimarinota bacterium
TTATTACAAAACATGAAATAAGATCAGGGTTTATTATTGGTTTTTTTGATTTCTTGGCACCTCTATGAATAATTACGGCATTAAAATACCTAGATGCATCTTTTTCATTTGTATCTATAAGACTTATTTCTTCAATTCTTATTTTTATAATCTGAACACAAATATTATGAGATAACTTAAGCTTCTTAAATATCTCAGGTTTTGTTTTTTGAATCTTTGCAATTTACTTGTTGTCAGGTTATAAAATTTCACAGAAATTAGGGTTAAATAAAAAATGATTTTTAGCAATTATAATAGCAATTATAGGTAGTGTATGAGGGCATAGTTATTTAAAATATACGATTGATGATGTGAATGTTGATAACCTTATGTTTCTAAGAATCGGAGTGGGCTTCTTGTTTTTAACTTTATACATTATCCTCAGGAGGAAAAATATACATTTTACTAAAAAACACCTGAAAATAGCTACTCCATATGTTCTGGTTAACAGTATACTATTCTCATTTTATTTTTTATACTTTCTCCCAAATATTTACTTACTTTGACCATTATCACTCTGATATAAAATACTTTCATATTCTCTAATTGTGCCTATAATACTATCAATTATCATTTATAATGAAAAAGTTACAAAGAGACAGTTGATTGCCTTTGTATTAACCTTATTGAGTTTAGCCTTGTTTATAATATAGAAAATCATGAAAAAAATTTGAAAAAATAGTATTACAAACATTCAAGATTCAGACATGCTTGATAATATATTTATGTTTGATGTTTTAAACTGGGGGCAAAATAATCAAGATATTGAGGTTATTTTTTTATCAAACCTTTTAAAAGAGAAAGAGAATATTGAAATGCTTGAAAAAGCTCAGACCAAACCAGCAAGCTACTCAAATGTATATTCTCCACAAGATGAACTTGAGATATTCCAAAGTATTTTTGATGAAGCAATAAGTCAAAATAAAAAAATTCATATAGTGTGAATCACTCTTAAAGAAGAAATTGAAATATTAGAAAAATATTACTTAGAGCTTTGATTTTTCAATCAAGATATTAATTGTTTTGATGTAGATTTTTCAAAAGTACTGGTATCAGCTTCAGTAAAAATTGAAAATATCATGTGGAGATGAAGTGATTATAAAAGAATGTGAAAAGAGATTTTCTTTAATCCACCAGTGAGAGAGTCCTGACAAGTGAAAGCTATGTTTAAATGAATAAATAGAGGTGCTACAGCAGGGTTGTATTTATGAAATAATATCAGTAAAGAGGCACAAGGTTTTTTATCAGAACAAATTTTAGAAGAAAACATTCTCCCAATTACTTTGTGAAAAGTTTTAAAATACAATTTAGATGCAGCATGAATAGAAGGAGAGGAAGTAGAAATGAGGGTGAAGTATTAAAGTGAATTTGCAATTAAGATCACTTTCTTTTACACTAAGGATATTATTAATAAAATTTAAACACTATGACACTTCAACAGATTTTAGATATGTTTATTCAGTATCAAACAGAAACTTTGTATTTCTTTTTTTGAATCCCATTTCTTGCTGTAATTTCTATATTTTTTAAGAAAAAATATTCAAAAAATCTATGAGTAAAAGTTTTTAACAGTTTACTTATTTATCTTGTAAGTGTTCCTTGAATTCTTTCACTTATTCTAAGTATTTACTCAATATTTATTCTGAAAGGAAATATTCTTGAGCTTAATATTCTTCCATATTTTGTACCACTTATCTCAATGGGAGTTACTTATACTATTATTCAAAAAAATATCTGACTTAAAGAAGTTCCTTGATTTGGAAAAATTAGTTCATTATTATTGCTAATAT
Organism: uncultured Candidatus Altimarinota bacterium; assembly: GCA_938015605.1. Lineage (GTDB taxonomy): Bacteria > Patescibacteriota > Gracilibacteria > BD1-5 > UBA6164 > CALLPO01. Next base: position 1,830 of record CALLPO010000158.1, read on the forward strand.
TTTTATCATTCATTGTTGTATTTATTCTCCAAAGAATGTTTATTTGAATTATCTTTGTTTGAAGTATTGGTTATATAATATGATTGTTTGTGATAATATTTGTAGCTATGAAGTTAGCTTTTGATAAAATGACAAAATAAAAAAGAGCTAATTAGCTCTTTTTTACTTCTACTCATTTATCGAAGATAAATTCTTTATTACATTCATTACAAGTATGTTTCTTTCTTGAAACTCTTATTTGTTGTCTTACAGTACAGTGTGGGCATTTAATAACTTTAATTTGAGGTTGATTCTTTAAATTTTCATTTTTTCATTTGAATTTTAACTCTATTCAAATCCAGAGCATACCAATTGGTGGGAGAAGTGCAGCTAGCATTGAAGGAAATACTTTTCCAATAGTTCTCATTCATACTTGATATAGTAGATATGCTTGGATTACGTAGACTACTAGAAATCCTAGAGGGAGATAGATTACTCAGAATACAAAAAATGCACAAATTGCAGTGAAAAGTAGAGTTCCATATCAAGCTAAACTCACTATTACATACCAATTTGCTATTGGAATAAAAGAAATGAGAGCATAACTTTTTTCCATATATTTAGCAGTGAGAAATAACCCAGTACTAAACATTAAAAATGAAATAATTCAAATTCCATATTCCATATAATAAAAGCTTAATTATAAATTATAGGCTTCATTTTATATAAAATGGATAATTTTGCAAAAAAATTAGCTCATATAGTCTCTATGTTCATACTTTTCCCTGAAGTCTTTGATAAGTGCCCAGAAGATATTTTCTGTATAATCAGGGATTATTTTTTCATTGGGCCAAATAATTTCTTTTTTGATTTTATTTCTCATAGTAGTTTCTCAAACAGGGCAATTACAAGGTGAATATGGAATCTCATTGTTGTCACAGAAACTTTTAATATTTTTTTCTCTTACATAAGCAAGAGGTCTAATAAAAGTTACTTTTCAGTTTCTCATTTTATTAATAGGAGCCATAACTTGAAGGTTCCTTCATTGAGTCATATTCATAAAAGTAGTCACAACAATATCATCCATATGGTGTCCAAAGGCAATCTTTGTTGCTCAGTGTTTTTGACACAATTTCATCATTGCCACTCTTCTAGCATAAGCACACCACTGGC
>CALLPO010000159.1 GCA_938015605.1 uncultured Candidatus Altimarinota bacterium
AACTGATTATACTTTAGCACCAACTTGAATACCAGCAAATGTAACTGATTGAAAAACTTCAGGTAATCGGTTCTGAAAATCAAGTGCTAATTCTTATAACAATGTTACTGTAGACCTATGAGATAATTTTGATATCCAAACAGTAAAAGTATGGCATTATAATGATGGTCGTATAATGAACAAAACCAAAACAGAAGTTTCAGCAGACTGAGTTAACTGGACAGTGCTATTTGATAGTGCAGTGAGTTGAAGATATGTTGAACCTAAGGATTGAAGTGGGAGGAGTTATGAGGTGAAGGGAGTCAAAAATAATGAAATAATTAGTATTGAAGGCGAATTGGAGAGAGAATTAAATAAAAGTCTTGCAGAATTTTGAATAAATTACTTAGAAATAAGTAATGTGAACGAAACTATCAAAATTAATTCTGCAGAAAATTCATACAGATGTGAAAATGCAAGGACATGAGAATATTATATTAGACCATATAATGCCTTATGTGAAGATAATAAATATTGAAAGGCCTGGACTTGTGATTTATGATATGTTGATTTAGGATTTTGAAAGTATTGAAATGTAAATACCTGTATCAAAAAGTGAGAAGTGGAGAAAGTGATAATATATAAATGAACAGTTGATAAATTTAGAGAAGTTATTTCAAGAATCCCACAGAATAAGGTGGAAAAAATTATTAACAAAATTAATTCTAAAAGAGAATCTTTTTCTAAAAAAGAAGTTTTAATCTATATAGTAGATGATATATTGAATCAACTTGATAAGAAACTGGATAATTGATATAAAGAAGAGCAAGATGTGATATCTTTCTGGCAAGAATTAAAGATAATAGCGAATGATTGAAAATACTGGTGGGGAGATTGATATATCACTTATGATAATTTAAAATGAAAAAGCAGATGAGAGATAGAACAGTATGCACTAAATTTTTCAAAAAAATTATTTAACTATAAACTGAAATATGAACCTGCTTTTAAACAGTGATATGAAAAAGAATTAGCAAGACAGCAAGCTAAATGAGTAAACACAAAAACTTTCTGAGAATGAGCAGTTGTTTGACCAATTATAGCAACAAAGGATTATATTATTTGATATACAGATATTCTTCCTAATTTAGAAACATTAAGTCTTGATTCTCTCTCAAATTGATTAGACAATATATGGTGAACAATTACTAGTCCAGAAAAGATTCTAACAAAAGCAGAAGAAAGAGTAACACAGGAAGCAGAAAAATTAAAAGAGTTATGAGAAATAGTTATCAACATAGATGGTATTGTCCTCCCTCAATGAGACTATGATAGGTGACATGATACACTATATGCTGTAACATCATTGTGATTAGAGGCAATTCCAGACCCAGCAAAGAAAGTGATGATGATTCTATGAGGTGGGAAAACACCAGAGGCTTATGCTAAGATACAAAAGTTAAATAAAGATAAAAAGGAGAAAGATAAAAAAGAAGAGGAGGCATGATATGTAAAAGAAAATAGGTCTCCTAAAGTTTATGAAACTTTTTTAAGAATTTGATATACAAGGACAGGTAAGAAGTATAATGGAGCAGAAGTTTTTAAAGATAAAAAGGGGAAGTATTATTATATTGATACTTTTCATAAAGGGAAGTGATCCCATATTGAGGTTTTTAACAAAACCTGAACAGATCATCTATGAGAAGCTCATCCAATAACTGGAGTAATTAATTATTCAAAATCAGACCCAAAGAAAAAAATTCCTAATTATTTAAAATAACAAATATGAATGATATAAAACAAATAAACTTTCAGTTATCAGATGATAAAGACAGCTTTTTACATGGATTATATGAAGATGATTTCTTTGATACTAAAAAATTTAGAGAATTAATTATATCTATTAAACAGTTAAAAAATGACGAAGAATTACTTTTAATAATATGAAAAAAATATAATGATTGTATATGAGAATCATTTTTATCTAACTTAATTAATAGGGTTTATCTATTAATGAATATAGAATGAGATCTAAGGGAATATGGTAAAAAATTGAACATCAATAAAATGGAATATTCTGAATATATATGAGAGTTGGCTTATGAACTTCAGTCACTATTTGCATGATGGGAAAAAGATTATTTTTGAAATGATTATCAATAATTATGATAGAGAATATAATAAAATATGAAATTAAAAAGTGAGAATATATTGATTTTGATGATATATCACAAGAAGATATAGATACAGGACTTCTATTGTGAGCTTCTCCTTATTGAGAATATGTTTTAGCTAGTGAATTGAAACAAAAAAGTATTTGATTAATTATGAAAAAATATAACATAAATAGAGAATTATACAATGATGTATGGTATCCTAAATTCATTCAAATACTTCAGCTTTTTAACTTAGAAAGTATTAAAAAATATATGAGTTATACTAAGAATTTTTTTATAAAAACCTTTTGAGAAAAACCTTGAAGCACTGCATATAATACATTTTTAAATCATCATATTATTTGAAATGATTTATGGTATGAGAATTTTATAAAAGATGATATAGAATTTAGGGAATTTTTAGAAAAAGAGGTTAGAAGCTTGTTTAAATATTTTCCTAAAAAAGAATTTAGAGTATGATATACTCTTCAAAGACTATACTGATTTCTAGGGAATGAGGACTTTGATAATGGTTGAGAGTCAACTCAAACACTTTATTGGTTAAAGTTTAAGGAAAAAGGAATTGTAAAAATAAATAAGCAGTAAAAGAAGACTAACCCTCTTCTTTTTTTGCTTTTTACATGAGAAATACTATACTGAAAAGTATAGTTTATTTTTAACAGATATGTTTGTGAAAAAAATATTTATTTTGGTTTTTGTACATATTTTTCTTTTAACTTGATCTGCACATGCAGAGAATATCATTGTGGGACACAATGATAACTATAAAGAAATACAGACAAAATTACTAAAAGCATCAGTATATATTAATGAGTACGAGATTGTTAATTTTAATTCTGATAATAAATATGTATTAGCTATTGCAATAAATGATATGGCAAAATCAAATACTAGTTTTTTAGATAACAATTGAAATGTAAATGAATGAATAATATTAAAAGATATTTCTACACCTACTTTTTTAATTGAGGCAAAAGATTTAAGTAATAGTCCTGAGTGAGAAAAGAATATTTTTATTTCAAAACTATACATTGAGATTAATGGAAAATATACACATGGAAGCTTAAGTGAAAACTTTGGATACTTTGATTTAACTTCAGAATGGAAAACAGTTCAGGTGAATAATGCTATTAGTGAATATTATTCTCCTAATGAGGATCCAAGTAAAAGAATTCAAGATATTTTATTTAAATACAAAAAGGAGGTATGATGAGATGTGTTTATAATAAGAATGGGTATATTAGAAAATAGAATTATTGAAAGAATTGATAAAATAATAGGTACTATTCAATCAGAAGAGGATATAGTTAGAAATAGTGATACTTTATATTATTTAGAACGAATTTTGATTGAAGTAATAGTTAATTCAATGACATCTTCGATGGATAAAATGCTTTTAGAAATTGATATAGAAATTAAAAAAGAAGATTAACCATCTTCTTTTTTTGCTTTTTGAGTGAGAAATACTATACTGGAAAAGAGAGTTAATTAATAACTATTCTTATGAAAAAAGTGGCAATGGGAGCTATACGTAGATATTTAGATAACGCTTGTAAACACTCAGAAAGGTTCTTTCCACTTTATAAAGATAGACTAAATATTCAAAAGATAGAATGATTTGAATATTCCCCTCATGGAGTTTGAATTCTTATAAAAGATTTGAAAAAAAACTTGGATATTGACTTTGATTACTATAGATATGAATGAAATTGAATAAAATATTTTGACCTATGGAAAGTTAATATTTTTATTAGGTCAGAGTGATTAGTTGATGAAATTACTAAAGAAACATGGAATGAATTGGTAGAGGAGGAATATATTGGACAGTACTTTAGTACACCATATTTTTCATTCACAGGGAAAAAGAAAGGATTATAATTACAGAAGAGTATTGAAGAAAAGATATTTTTAAAGTGATGAAAATGAAATCCAATCAATACATGAGAATTTATTAAGTAAAATAATACTATTATGAAAAACACATCTATAATGATTGAACTGACTATTTTTGGGAAGAAATTCAATACTGAAAAACTCACAAAAATACTACAAGTATCCCCAACCAAATATTGGCAAAAGTGAGAGATTAATATAGATAATACTAAGGGCCCTGCAAGGCATGAAACAAGTTGGCAATACTCTACTTGAGAGATTGAAACATATGACTTTGAGAATGTAGCAAATATGATTTTAGATTTATTTGAAAGTAAGGTTAGTATAATTAGTAACTTTGTGAATGAAAATAATTTAAGTACCAAACTATATATAGTGCCTATAGTTGAAAATCAAATAACACCAGCATTGTATTTTAATAAAAGGTTGTTAAAGTTCCTTTATGACTTAAATGCAGAAGTAGATATTGATATGTATGTAAATTAATTTACATTATTAGATTATAAAATAATTATTCTTAAAAGAAGGCTCACCATCTTCTTTTTTTGCTTTTTGAGTGAGAAATACTATACTGAAAAATAGGAATTATTTAATAAATATAAAGGATGATAAAGAAAATATTACTATTGTGTATTACTGTATTTTTTGCATTGAATTATGCTGTTGCAACAGAGATGACTTATATAAAAAGACTTACAGAAGAAGTATCTAAAGACTCTACTATAAATTTTAGAATGCTTTGAGATGAAAGGGTGCAATTTAGTACTTTTTGAAAGGAGGGTCCTTTTTTACCACTTGCTGATGTTCAAGAACTAAATCTTTCAAAAGATTTAACTATTGAAGAGATTAAAAATATTATTGATTCACTGGACGATTGGAAAACAATTAAAATAATTGAATCAAAAGATATTATTCTGGCATATGATATTACTCATATAAGATGAGAAAAAAAATTAAGACTACTTTTATACAAAGATTGAGTTATTTTTGAAACAAATAATCATAAAACATGAAATTATTTAAGTGTTGATGAGCATACAATAGGTCAACTTAAAAGTGTTTTAACTGCTTTTATTAAAACAGATAATACTAAAAAATACTTAGATTCTCAATATGAAGAAGTATTTTTTTACACAAAGACATCACCCAATGAATTTAACGAAGAATTTACATTTATTTACTCATTTGGTTGCCTGACCAAGGTGAATATGTGCTTTGAATATTCAGGTGATATCACACAGCTTCTAGATGACAAAATAGATTTTGAACAGATTGATACGTCTTCTTTATTATTGAGCATTGATTTAATAGATGATTCCTCCTCTATCAAAAAAAGTGTAAATGTATGATGACTAGATTTTGAATATAGGATTGGTGAATATAGTACTAGAATCAATTGATTATGACCAATTGAAACTTTTTACTTTTATAGAGAATATGAATTCACTGATGATGAGATTGTAGACTTTTTAAAAATATTTATAGATTAGTACAATCTTAATATTTAAAAGAAGACTAACCATCTTCTTTTTTTGCTTTTTAAAGCGTAAATACTATACTGAAAAATAGAGTTTATTTCTCAACTATATCTTATGAAAAAATTATTAATTTGATTGATTGTTTTTGTTTTCTACTTCTCATTAAATTGATATGCATGATGACCTGAATTATATTCAGGAAATTTTTGACTTAATAATAAAAAAAATTTAGAATACAACTTAAAATTAGACTCTGAGGGTGATTGTATAGAACTTACGGAAGTTTTGTTTAGATATTATGACCTATATAATTTACAAAAATTTGAATGAAACAACACAAGAGATACAATAAATATCATTGAGGATATTCAAGAATCAATAAATCTCAAAAAAGACTTATGTAATAATCATTGAGATTATTTTTGAGACAACATTTTCTCTCTTTTACACTCTTCTAATGAGGCTACTTTTGGTATTTTGGAAAGTATATGAATAACAAATAACTACTTGCTTTTAAACCCATATTGACTTAGGGTTGATGATTTTACAATTAACAATCAATTGTCTTTTTTAACTTTTGATGATTATCAATCAAAAACACTAGTTGATGAAAACGATATATATCAAGTAGTACATCTCCATACTTGATACTGACCACAAGATAATAGTAATAAACTAAAAGCTTTCTTTACTGAGGAGCAATGAAAAGATTTTTCTATAATGGAAGTTTGAGGAGAATATGAACCATCTATTTTTTCGAATGAATTGACTATTCCTTTTGAACTGAAAGTGAAGGATACTAAAATGGAAGTTATTTTTGAAGTATGATATTATGTTAAGAAAGAATGAAACTATATTAAAATACCAACTATTTGATCGTTTCAATATAAATATTTAACATGATTAAATATGTTTCATAGAATTGATTGATATGAGGCTTTTAGGCCAAATTATATATGTAATACCAAAAGGGTGGAGAAGATTAATAATTTTTTTGATTACAAATCAAATACACTCAGCTCAAATGGATATTTGTTATGGAAAAACTCTTTTGAAAAAAAACTTATCAAAAAGACAAACGGTTACAAAAGTGATTTTTATGATAAAATATTTTCAAAAATTATAGATACAGAAACATTTGACTCTCAGTTATTAGTTTATAAAAAAGAAAAGACTAAAGAAGCTCTTTATTGGTGTATTCATAGGAATATGAAAGATGCTTCTTATTATGATATAGATATGGATTTAGACTTATTAATTGAAAACATGGTTATTGATGTAGATGTAATCTTTGACTCTCTGGATGATTTTTTAATATTAGAAGAAGACTAACACTCTTCTTTTTTTGCTTTTTACATCAGAAATACTATACTGAAAAATAGAGTTTATTTCTCAACTATATCTTATGAAAAATATTATTATTTGACTTGTATTCTTACTTTTCTTTTTTTTATCAAATGTTTATGCATTCTGAGAATCTGATAAAAACTTTTGAGTTCAAAATACTGAAACTAATTCAAACATACAACAGACAAGATATGTTGGATTAGGTGTTGGGTACACTAACTACACATATAGACCATATATTGCAAAGGTTCAACCAAATTCACCAGCTGAAAGGAGTTGATTTAAAGTATGAGATCTGGTGATTGAAGTAAATGGAGAAAAAATATTTACTAATGAATGACCATTCATTGAATGAAGTGAATGAGAGGATTTTTCCGTAACCGTATTAAGATCAGGTCAGAGAGTTGAACTTACTGGTACCTTAGGTGAATTTTTTGTACAAAAAGGGGAATACCTTTGAACTCCTCCAATTAAAGAGACAGAAGTAAAGGGACTTAAAACATCAGCTTATTTAAATGAATATGAAATAGTTAATTATAATTCTGATTATAAATATGTACTACTTATGACACTGTATGAGAAACGTGACTATTATAATAGTCTTTTAGATGATAAATGAAACTTATGAGAATGAATAATAACAAAAGAAATTAATACTCCTACTTTTTCAGTGCATGCAAGTGATTTAAGTGAAAACTATGAATCAGAAAAAAATAAATTTATGTGAGCTCTATATGTAGAAATTGATTGAGAATACTATTATGGTAATTCTTATTCGGCCTCTAATCTTCATTTCAATGCACACTTTAACCTTTATTTTCATCCTCATATTAACTTAGGGTATTTTAACTTAACTTCAGAGTGAAAAGAAGATGAAATTTTTAGTGCAATAAGAACTAACTACTCATCGGACGTAATTCAAGATGCTAAAATAGAAAAGATTTTACTTGCATATAAAAATAAAGTTTGAGAAAAAGTGTTTAAACAAAAAATGTCTAAATTACATCAAATTATTGATGAAAGAATAACAACTATTGTGACAAAAATAAGATCAGAAAAAGATATAATTGCCTACAGTAAGACACTCCTTAAATTACAAGAAATAAGGGTGATATCATTTGAGATGTCAGCTATAGCTGAGAATCTTCTTCATGAAATAGAGTTTATATACAATGAAATTGAAGCAGAGGATGATTAAAATCTTTTAGTAGTTAGCACAACTAACCCTCTTCTTTTTTTGCTTTTTACATGAGAAATACTATACTGAAATTATAGATTTTTAATCAGTAATTACAAAGTATGAAAAGACTCATAATGTTTATGTTATTAATGTTCAACGTAGTAAATATTGTGAATGCTTGAGGTGAGGAAGTTTGTTCATTTATAGAGACAAGTAATAATAAAATTACGAATAATCTTACTAAATATAATTGATTTGGCTACTGAGATTATATACCAACTTGAGCTTGAATCATTGGTAATGAAGAATATTCATTAGAGGTAGATCTTTCTTGAAATACAATATTTACATTCTGAGATAATTATAGGCTTGAAGCAGAACAAATGCACTTAAGGATTTCAGCTGATAATAATCATTTCTATTTATGGTCAAAAAACTGACAAGAAACAGTTATAGTAAAAGATAAAAAAGAAATTCTAAAAAGTAATGAGTTTCTCTATTCTGATGAATTTAGATTTTCAGAAAGTTGAGATGCTGTTGTAATATCTGATGCTCAAACAAGTGATGATAAAGATTTTACACTCACTTACTATGCCCTGGATTGAAAAAAAATAGATAAAGCTTATAAGTGAAGTTCTTATTATGGTCTAAATATTGTTTATTCAGATGATTTTAGTAGTTATATGATAAAGGATTTTTGATCTGGAGACATTATATCTTCTGACTTAGAAGAACACTCATATTCAACCTATGGTTATATTCAAAAAGGTGAAGATACTATCTATATAGATTATAATGCAGATTTATTAGGGTATGTATGATATACTAAAAATATAGCTTATTTAGATTATTTTGATAGTGATGTTGAGACTACATACTCGTCTGATAGAGATAAATATATTGTTATATGAGATAAAAAATTAGATCATGCTGTAAGAAGGTGTTATCAACATTGATTTTCAGATGATGGAGAAAAATACTTTTTTGTCTGTTTTTGAGAAAGTTATGATCATAAGAAATTGATTCAAAATGATGCAACAAAAGACATCAGCTATCACAGTGATTCATTTGATATCTCTCCTGATTGAGAAAAATTATTCTTTGTTGAAAAGCTTCGTGAAACAGGTAGTTTTGAAACATCATCTTTTGTAAGTGTTTCTTTAGATGTACAAGAACCACTAGAAGCAGAAATTGAAGAAGAGGTAAAAGAGGTGAATTATTTTAACTACTACCAAATGGATGTTAATTGAGTTAAGTCTCCTAAGTATTGACTTAAAAAAATCAATTCATTTAAATCTAGTGTATCAATTGATAATCAGTATACTGGTGTATATGTGAATTGAGATTTTACAGAAGATTCTTCAGAATTTATCTATTCATTGAATACTGTAGATAATAGACATATTAGGTGAAAATATACTTGTAATAAAGCTGAGGTTCTAAATTACCAAAGCTCACAAGCAAAAATGTTATTGAATATAAAGACAATAGAAAAAATAGATTCTATAGTTAGTTCCATAAGCAAAATTGATGCTGAAAAAGTATATAGTAAAATTTGAAATTTAACTGAAGACTTGAGAAACTGACAAAAATATAAAAACCTTTTAGATTATCTAGAAGCTGAATTATGGTTACAGGTTAATAAATAGGTTATGAAAATTCAGAAACAAACAAAATAAATATGATAAAAAAAAATATAAAAGAATTAATACATAATATTTTTATTAAACATGATATTGTATGATTAATAAAAGATTGATTTCCTGAAAATGAATACGAATTAGAGGAACATAAAGTTTTTTTATATTTAGACTCTTTAAATCCCTCTGAAATCAATCAAGAAAATATTTATAAAAAAATGAGAGAAATAATTATAGAATGGTTAGGAGAAAATATTATTAATGATCATAATATTTACTATGATCCAATTATTAAAGAAATGTCTTGAGAAATATTTATAGGACTTCAAATGATCAAAAATTAAAAAAAGAAGACTAACCGTCTTCTTTTTTTGCTTTTTAGATCAGAAATACTATACTGAAAACAGTAGTTTATTTTTTGTATCAAGAGTATGTCAACAATCATAAAGTTAGATAAAACATTAGCAAATCAAATAGCAGCGTGAGAGGTGGTGGAGAGACCTTTTAGTGTAGTAAAAGAATTGGTGGAAAATTCAATTGATGCAGGAGCAACTCAAGTGAAAGTGGAAATTAAGGAGGGAGGTATTGAGCAGATAATAGTGACAGACAATGGAGGAGGAATAAATAGAGAGGATTTAGGTTTGGTGACTCAGAAATATACAACGTCTAAAATAAAAAGTATTGAGGATTTGTATAATGTGATGACTTTTGGATTTAGAGGTGAAGCTTTGGCTTCAATATCTAGTGTGAGTAGGTTTCAAATCATTTCTAAGACACTTTGAGATAATTATGGACATTCTATAGAAGTTGTTGACTGAGAAGAGTGAGAGGTGAAAGAATTTCCTTGTGAGGATGGAACTAAAATTATTGTGAACAATCTTTTCTATAATACACCTGCTCGTCTGAATTATCTGAAAAAACCAAGGACAGAATACAGTTATATTGCAGACTTTTTGAAACAAATGAGTTTGAGCTATCCGGACGTTTGATTTGAGTTGGTTTCTGATGAAAAAACTATTTTTACCTATAGAGCATGAGAAGACTTACAAACAAGAATATATAGTGTCTACTGAGAAGACTTTTTTGAAAATACTTTAGACCTAGATGTAGAAATGTCTGGGATAAGATTGAGTGGATATATCTCTGATCCTAAAGTAAGTTTTGGGAGTAATAAAAAACAAAGTCTGTTTGTAAATAAGAGAATCATTAAATCCCCTCTTATTTTTAAGGCTATTTCTAATGCTTATAATAGGTTTATTCCACATTCTCAACATGCTTGATATGTATTGAATATAGACGTAAATCCGACAGAAGTAGATGTTAATGTCCACCCAAGAAAATTAGAAGTGAGGTTTGCTAATGAATCCAGTATTTTTAGATGAATCTATCATGCTATTCAGAGTAGATTAGAAGGTGTGAGCTTGATAAATTTGTGAGATTGAGAAGATTCAGGATACCCACAAGGAGTATCCCTACAGGATTGAAATGTAGGGGCACCCTTTATGGGTGACCTGAAAAAGGAGAGAGAACAAAAAAGTCCTGAATATTACACAGGTTCATGAACGAAGTTTAAATCATATTCTCCTTATAAAAATACTTCTCCAAATCCCGGACAGTGAAAGATTGGGGAGGCTATGAATTTTTCTAAAAATATAATGAGTGGTATTACCCCCTTCTCTTGAGAAACAGAAGGGTTGGGGATGATTTCTGAAAATAGTTGAGACCTCCACTGCACACCACTTGGTATTATCATCTGACAGATGCATAATAGCTATATCTTAGTTGAAACTCCTGAATGACTAAAAATTCTAGATCAACATGCTCTAGCTGAGAGAATCATCTATGAAAGATTAGTAAATAATCAATATACAGAAGCTACTCAATGATTGCTTATTTGAGAGAGTGTGACATTGTCTTCGAATGAAATAGACATTATAGACAAGCACTCAGCTATATTTGAAGAAATGTGATTTGAGTGGGAAAAGCTTTCAAACTGAATTGTGATGATAAATGCTATACCAGACTTTATCAAGAAGGATAGA
>CALLPO010000160.1 GCA_938015605.1 uncultured Candidatus Altimarinota bacterium
AGAAATACTTCTCTAATAATTTTTAAATCAGAATTAAAGGTGCTGACATGAGGTACTTTATAAACAAGCTGATTTGTAAGAGATATTATATATAAAACTAAGACACATAGAAAAATCAGAATAAAAAAGGAATTTAGAATTTGAATAAACACTTACAAACGTTTTATCTTAATAAAAAGCCTATAATTTTATAATAAATTATAGGCTTAAATAATACTACTATTTAGAAGTAGGAAGTTTTGATCTAATAATAGATCTGAGTTTTACCATTTCTGGATAGTTGTAGAAAAATAACTTTTTCTTATCAGCAATAGTGTCTCAAGTAGGTTTATTGTTAAGTACAAAAGCAGTAAAAGTTTCTGCTATATCTTCTCAAGGATTTGTTGAAGCATAATCTGTTGTAAAATTACTTTCTTTTCATGTATAGAAGTCATTTGCCTGATCCTTTTGAGAATTAGCAAAGTCTTCTGCCCAGAATGTATTAATAAATGTGTTCAAATATGCTGAAGCATTTAGACATCATTCTTGAAGTAATCTTTGTGTACAAGCATCAAAATTAGAATAATCCATTTGTGCTTTTCCGAGTGTAAGTACATGGGAATATTCATGAATAAGGGTGTACACTGATTCTTTTGTATCTAGTTTTCCATCTGGGTAGAACATTGCAATATTAACAGTTATATTCCATTTACTAATTTCCTCTTCATCTTGAATAACATGAGCAAATGTATCTCCATTTGGTGAATTATCAACATTGTATAATTTGAAATCTTTTCTTTGAGATTTTGGAATTAAGTTAGCAAACATTGCAAAAACATCAGCATGTTTTTGGTCTAATTTTCAAGAAACAAGTGTGATTTCATCTCCATTAACTTTATAACTTGCTTCTATATTTTCTTCTCATGAATCTTGTTCTGCAGACTCATTATTTCAACTAGTTTGTTCATTATCATTGTAATCTTCTTCTCAATATTCATCTTCATCATCTGAGTAATTAGCTTCGTTGTCCGAGTAGTTATCATCTGTTTCATTTTCTCAATCATCGTAATCTTCATCTGAGTATTCATCTTCATAATCATCAGAGTGATTTTCTTCTGATTCATCATCTGAGTGATTATTTCAATGACTATGACTACTATATCAAGCCTTAAAATTTTCATCAGTAAATTCTTCTCAAAAATCTTCATCAGTTTCTACATAATCACCTTCTGAATAATTTCAAAGGTAATATTCATATTCAACATCATCAATAACAACAAGAAGAATTTCTTTAAGTCTTTCACTTTTTGCTTTTGTTTCAACATATTTAGAAAGTAATGTAACAATTTTTTCAGCTGAAACAACTTGTTTATCATCAACAAGTACAAAGATTCTCTCATTAATCCTATCAATGTAATCGTAATCCTTATTTGTAACTTCATAAGCAGAAACTCATACACTTAATAATATAAATGTAATAAATCCTAATAGTATTTTTTTCATAGTATTGTTTTATAAGTAATAATTATAATTCTTTCCAAACTGCAAGCACATTTCAAACTGGATCACTAAACTCGAATCTTTTTCAACCTGGAAAACTAAATATATCTATAGTTATTTTTCATCCAGCTTCTAATATCTTTGATTTAGTTTCCTCTAGACATTCATTATATAAAACTATTAAAATTCATCAAACTTTTATACTTTCTTTTAATTCAAATCCTCACTTCAATCCACTATTAGAAAAAGCAGTATACGTTTCTCAAAAATCTTTGAATTCCCATCAAAATACTTCTGAGTAAAATTTCTTAGTGACACTTAAATTGGTACTTCCAAATTCAACATAGTCTATCGTATTATTTTTCATAATTAAGTATTTATATAATATTAATTTTTAACATTCTTCTCATATGTCTCTATCCAGTCATCCACACTTATTTTTTTTACTAACTCTTTAATTAAGTCATAAGGAATATCATCCATTCTCTTGAACCTCACACAACTCTTTCACATATCAAGCTTATATTTACAAACTTTTTTATATTCTCCTACAAACCATTCTTCCAATTCTTTATTTGCATATATTCACATATGATACAAAGCTATAAATCATTTCTGATTTGCTATACTTATAAAGGGCAGAGGAAGTTCTGGTTTACAATGATATCAATCTGGATAGATATTATGTGGAACTACATATCCTATCATTCAATAGCTCATCTCTTCACTAAAACCATCAGGAATATTATTTAGGATAGTTTTTCTAAGTTTTTCAAAATAAGGTCTTCTTTCTTCTTGTATTTCTTCAATATAATCTTCTGGTGATTGAGCTTTTGATTGCATATTATTTTTCATTAATTAATACTAGTCAATTTCATCAAGTATAAAAATCAGATGTAATACGTTTAATATCTTGTAATTCAACATCATCTGGTTTTGCATTCATTTCAATATAAGCAGGATTAGGTATAGTTATATGTTGAAAAATGATTTTATAATCATTTTTTGTTCAGTTAACCAAAAATGTTAAATCTTCTTTATTATACTGGCCATTATAGTTTCTATCTTGAGGTTGGGTTTTATTCAGTTCAATTAGTGAATCATAAATTGAATCAATAGATGTAGTTTCGAGTATATTCTCACCTTTTTTTAAAATAATATTCTTATTATCAATATCCAATTCTATATATTTAAAGTCATCCACTCACTCATTTGAACTCCATGACTTAACTCATACTATAGTAGCTATATAATCATAATTTTCTATTTCAATAGGATAAATGTTTTGCTCTTTAGATTTTAGATTAAAATATAGTGAACTTGGAATATCTCATTTATCAGAGAAATAATTTTTAACTTTTATTTTTTCAGTAATCTTAGTTACTATTATCCACTTATTTGGTCATTTATAAATTTCATTTTTCTTTTCTTCTATGCTTTTAGCATTATCTTCCTTTGTATTATATTCAGTGAAATGAACTCTTGATTCCATTCTTTCAATGTCCTCAAGTCTTCTTTTATTCCACTCTTTCTGATCTTCAATATATAAGTCTTCATAGATTTTGCGGAAACGTTTTTTGATACTATTACAAGAATCAAAATCACACATATAGTCAATTCAAGAATATATATCTTTACTAAGTTCTTGTGAAATATCTGAATCATCTG
Organism: uncultured Candidatus Altimarinota bacterium; assembly: GCA_938015605.1. Classification (GTDB taxonomy): domain Bacteria; phylum Patescibacteriota; class Gracilibacteria; order BD1-5; family UBA6164; genus CALLPO01. Next base: position 3,148 of record CALLPO010000160.1, read on the forward strand.
TTAATGGTTTAATGTATTCTCATGGAGGAGTTGATGTAGTCGGCAATAAAATATGTGCTTCTCTTAAGTTTTTCTCTAATCTATCAAATTGTCTTGATTCTGAGAGAGAATATACTCACCAAGGTCAGATAGAAATAATAATAGTAAAAAGTGTTAAAATAGCGGGAATTAAAATGAGTTTTTTCTTACTAGAAAGTATGTAATAGAGAGAAATACATAAAAGCCATAAACCAAAAACGACTACAAAATATCTGTTAATAGTAAGGTCATATTGATTTAACCTGAGATAAATTGCATAAAAAAGCATGAAAATTTGAGGAACAACTACATATGGAAAAACAGTTCTAAATTTTTTAATAAAACTATTTTTCTTTTCAAATATATATGAAAAAACATACGTAATATAACCAAAAATTGAAAATCAAATAACCATCCAACTTACTTCTCCTTTTGGCCAATCTCAAAAATTAGCAAGAACTTTAATTGTATAAGCATATAGAATTAGAAAATATATAACAATAAATGGAATAGCTACAAACTTAATCAAAAAGCTAAAAAACATATTTTCTGTAAAATCATTTTTAGTAATGCTTTTTTCAAGAGGAATTTGGGATAATGAAAAGATTGGAGTAATAAGAGCTAGTGAGATAATTGCCCAATTTCCATATGTATACTCTGAGTCAATTCTTAAATCAAACAATGCTTCAACTGCTGTAATTCAGATTGATCATAGTGCAAATAATACTCCTCACAATATGAAACTCATAAGAAATACTACTGATATATTATAGAAATATGAGTAAAAAACTGTTTGTTTAATATCAAGTAAACCTTCTGTTTTTCAAGAGGTTTTTTTAAGAAAAGGAATAACTTTACTATCTAAATAAGGTGCAAAAAATAAGTATCATATAATTCATGCAAGAGTCAGGAAGAAAAAAACAAAATTTTCAAAGTTATCTATATCACTTGAAAAACCAAAATAAAATAGTACTCAGAAAATAAGTGGAGCAATCTGGTACACATTCTTATGAAGGTTAGCTTTTTTAGATTCAGACGTAAGGTACACTCACACACTCAAGAAGAAAGTAATAATTATACTAATAGTAGCCTTTCACAGGCCATCCATAGTTGAGTCTTTAAAATCTCAATGGAGCATACACAGCATCAAAATAACACCAATAATAATTACTGCTACACTTACAGAGAATCTCTCACTTACTCTCTTAATATTCTCAATAAGCTTTGTTAGTTTTAGATTAGATAGGATTTTCATAGTTTCACTTTTAAAATATAAAACTTAATTACACTTTATTATATTGTGATAGTATTTTTTATCAATTTTTCAATCAACTATTTTAATTCAATCAGCTTCAAGCATAAGTGTTTTTGAATCAACTCAGTCTGGTCAAGAATATCAACCAACTCAACCTGAATGAGAGATTACTTTATAACATGGGTAAATATCAGGGTGCTGATTCATTTTCATAACAGAAGCTATTCTTCTTGAATGTACTCAAAATGCATCACCAAGTATTTTATAAGTACTTACTTTTCATTTAGGGATATTCAATAGCTCATCTAATATTGCTTTGTCTAATTCAATATCTTTTTTAGACTTTTTCTTTGGTTTAG
>CALLPO010000161.1 GCA_938015605.1 uncultured Candidatus Altimarinota bacterium
TTTTATCTTCTGCAATACTTATTTTGTATTTTTCGCAGAAAACTTCTAAGTTATCAACTACTTCTAAAACCACAGCATTTTCTATTTTAGTTCCAATAGGAGTTTCAACAATAATTCCAAGTCACATTTGTTCCTCCAAAAAATCAGGTACAAAATAGAGTAATCCTATTGTATCAAAGGTTTTTGTAAATGGAGAAGCTAGGATATACATTATTTTTCTAAAATGGTTATAAAATTTCTCTGATTATCAAACAACCTATTTTCTACAATTTTCAATCAAGCATTCAGAGCTAGATATTCTAATTCAGCAACAGTGAAACAGTGATAATACCTATCATTTCATCATATACCAATATTATAATCTAAACTTCACCATTTATTTCATCATCAAGAGATTTCTAATAAAGACTTTTTGTACTTATCATAATTAAGAGGAGAATTTAATGCCCAGTTCGTCATATAGATTTTTCATCACTCTTGAAGTAGTTTTGAAGCTTTTATTAATACTTCTTCTCTATCTTCTAAGTTATTAAGGTGATGATATGAGGCAATAAAAAATATATCTGAGAACTTGTTAGCAATACTATCTAAATCTAGCATGTTAAGTTCAGAAAATTTCTCTACAAAATCTGGATGAAGTTTTTTAGCTTCATCAAGTAGTCATGTAGATAGATCTACTCATGTATAATTATGTATATCAATCTCTGGAAAGGCTTTTTTTAGTGCTCATAAAAATCTTCAATTACCACATCAGATATCAAGTATCTTAGATTCTTTTGAAAATAGTACTTTCTCTAAAAAATACTCTATTTCTTCCCACTTCATATTTTTTCTGCTTTGAGAAAATGTTTTTGCAAAGTTATTGTAATCTACCAAAATTGAGCAATAAAAAAATAATTACTAGTATTGTAATTATTTTTTAAATAAGTGACAGTTTATTTTAAAATGTTTTTGTGTAATTTATTGAAATTTTATGGTCATCTCATTCACAAAACTTAGCTCATACTTCTAAAGCACTACTTTTATTAATTGGTGATGTAATTTTTGTATCTATACATTCACTTGAAGCTCAACTAATATTTTGATTCTGTTTAACTCAAATTAATTGTATTTTGAGTCAATTACTCAAAGTTAAAATAGCTCACAATTCTAGTGAATTTAGATCTAATTTTTTATTTTTCTTTAACTCTTTTTTTAGATTTCATTTATTCATATCAGTATGAGGTGTTCAGAGTGCTGTTGCAAAAACAAGGATAGTATTTCAGTTTTCAAGTTCATATTCTACTCCTCATCACATTTGAACATTGAATCAGACAGATTCAAACTTTCTATTTACTTTTGAAGCATTCATTTCTAATCACATTCAGTAATGAACTTCCATTAATGGATTTATTTCAATATTGGTTCTTAATAGCATACCAACTGTTGCATAATCATGATTGATTTGTGTATGTAAATTTACTCAGAAATTTTTTCAATCAAATGAGATTTCTGCTTTTCATGCTCCTTTTGTATGTCATAAAAGGAATTTTATATCATCTCAAAATTTAATGAATTGTTGCTCATTTCATAAGTAAATCACATTTCAATATTTTTTCCCAAATAGATATTCAGAAATTTGTTTTCATCACATCTTTTTTAATTGCTCAAAATTGATATATGTTGAAATTTGTCTCAATCAGTTTGAATCAGATTGAAGATCTCAAACCAATGTATAAGCCGTATTATTTAGTCTCCCAATAGCATTAAGTGCATCAATTTTAGAATCATAAACAAGTCATATATTCTTTGTTCAAAATAATACATATTTATTATCTAAATTTTTTGCAATATAGTAATTATCTCAGTTAGCCTGACCATTTATAGTAACTTCTGTTAGTCCATAATCTCACAATACAGAAATTATTGAATTAATATATTTATCTCATTTAGAAGTAATTTCTCAATGATTTAATTTGTTAATCTCATCATCAAAAGATTTAATGTCTCATACAATTTTTTGTACATCTTGAGTAAGTAATAACTTATTTCAAAGTTCCTTAAAATCAATTTGATTTAACATGTTGAGTAGCTCACTTTGAGCATTTTCATCTCAAGATATTGATGAGTCAATAAGTGCTTTAATATATACTTTATCATATCAAAAATTTTTAAAATTCTCCTCTAAAATTCTTTCAATGTCTTGTGTAGAATAATCTTTAAAATAATTAAATAATCACTGAGTTGGTATGCTTCTATTAATTCAAAGATTGCCAGGATTCAATTGCACTCATTGATTTTCTTTTGATGATGATGATGTATATGTAAGATTTCAAATTATATGGACACCACTACTATTATTGTTATCTCTAATTTGAGCTGATACATTTTCTCCTGTGTTTTCAGGTTTTATGGAATCTGAATATCATTCAGATGATCAAGATTGTTGTGTTTTTCAGATAATATTAGCCACACTACTACATCAATTCAAACAGAGCGTTACTAATCATGCTGAAATTAATACTGGTACATTTTTATTCAATTTGTTTGCCAATGATGGCAATTGTGAA
>CALLPO010000162.1 GCA_938015605.1 uncultured Candidatus Altimarinota bacterium
TTATCTCAGTCTGAATATACTCATTCTCATAGAGTTTTATTTTTATATTCTCTTTCATATTCTAAATATTCTTCCTCTATAACATCAATATCAAACTTTACAGTTTTATAATCAAGCTTAGAAAAGAAGCTTTTTAAACTTGAGTATTTACTAAAGTCCACTCTTTCACTTCATTCATATATAAATCTAGAATTTGAATAATCTATACATTTATCCTTAGATATAACAATCTCCATTGGAGAAGAAAAATCATCAAAGTACCAAATAACAATATTATAGTTCTTGTATTTTCTTTTTAATTCATCATTTAAGGTAAAGAAGTGTATCAATACAATCTCTAGCATTCTTTGTTTAAATAAATGAGGTATTTTTTCACTTCATGCAGTAAATAAATTATAAAAATTTGGGAACCAAAATTTAGTGTATGTAAAATCTCTTTCTTCAAGTTCTTCATATAATATAGAATAATCTATCTCTAGAAAGATATCCAGCATTTTTAATTTTCTACTTTTTCACCTAAGCTTTTTCATACTAACTAATTTCTTATTTATTAATATTCCATCATTCTATAATTTCATTATATTTTTTGTCCACTTTTCAGTCAGTATCATCACAAGAAAAATATACTATATTAATAGCCATAGAATTATAAGGATATTTTTTAAACTCATTTAATATTGTCAAAATTTTAGCACATTCTACATCTTGTCCTCTTATCGTTGTTTTTACTACTTCAATAATAGTATTCTTTAATCAATGAGTGAAGTATTTATTAATATACTCTACCATTTCAAATAGTTTTTCTTTTGAAACCATTTCTCCTCTAGGTAATCTTGCTAATTCATGTAAAACAGCAAAAACAGATTCACTAGATAATAATAAAGCCTCTCTTATAAGATTATAAGCTTTCTTTTTTTGATTATATGGGAAACAGCAATCAATAGAATCAATAAACTCTCTATCTTTAGACATACTTTATAAATGTTATTATTTATATAATACATATTATTGATATTTTATATTTTTTCAAAAAGAACTAATTTTTTGTTTATATTAGTGACCTTTTCATCTCATTTATTTCTTCAATATCTAATTTTTTAATATAACCTTTTAAAGTTCTAATATTTCCTTTACTAGGAGTACCATTTGAAAACAAAAAATAGTAACTACAATGTGTAGTTACTATTTTATTTTGTACCCAAATCATTTGATAGTTTCTATTAACTCTTTATCAAATTTTTTTCTTAAGTTAGAAATGTACACATCTAATTTACCATCTCATTCAAACAATGAGTCTCCTCACCAAAGGTGTTCAATAATATCTGTTCTAGCTATTGGATTTCACTTATTATTTAGTAGATACTCAAGTATTAAAAATTCTTTCTGAGTAATTTTTACTTCATTATTATCTTTAGTAAAAGTTCTATGTTCTATATCTATTAAAATATTTTTGAATTCAAATATATTTTTTGTTCAATTTTTACTCAAAATTACTCAAATTCTAGCTTCTAGTTCTCTTAAATCAAAAGGTTTTACTATATAATCAACTATTCATTTATCAAATCATTCCAGCTTATCATCTATCGAATCTTTTGCAGTAATCATAAGTATCGGGGTTTCTATCTTTCTAGAGAGTTTTTCGGCTATTCTAAATCCATCAACTCAAGGAAGCATAACATCAAGAAGTATTAAATCATAACTTCATGCTAGTGCTTCATCTAGTCAATCATCTCATCTAAATATTTGTGTCACTGAAAAATCTTCCAATTCAAGATACTGTTTAATTGAATCTGAAATTTCTTTGTTATCTTCTATTAATAATATTTTTTTCATGATTTAAAATTTAATAATAAATGTACTTCCTTTTCATAATTCACTTTTTACTATAATTTCCCAATTGTATAAATTAAGTATTCTCTGAACTATAAATAAGCCAACTCAGAATCATTCAATATTTTCATCAGTTCTATAGAATTTCTCAAAAATTTTCTCTAAGTCTTTTTTATCAATTCCTGATCAATTATCAATAACTGTTAGTTTATTCTCATCTAATTTTACTTCTATTATATCTCACTCCCCCGAAAACTTAATAGCATTAGTGAGAAGGTTTTCCAGAAGAATTGTAAAAGTAGAAGCCTCAATATTTTTAGTTATTTTTCTAGAAATTTTGGTATCTAAAATAATGTTTTTTTGAGAATTTTGTACTAAATCTTCTGCAATATTTTCAACTAAATGAGAAATATCAGTTTTAGTCTTGTTAAATTGTACAATTCAATCACCAAATCTTGAAATCATAAAGAGAGTTTCAAGAAGTTCGTTAAGTTTTTTAGTATTCCCCTTTATTTCTCAAAGTAGTGTTTTAATATCATCCACTCAACAGACTCATTTATCACACTTTTTATTATATAAATCTATTTTTGAATTAATTACCATTAGTGGAGTTTTAAATTCATGACTTACATCAGTAATAAATTGTTTTTGGTTCTTTGATTGTTTTTTTATTTTTGAAAAAGAATTATTAAGGGCACTTGCCACAATTTTAATCTCATCATTCTTGGGTGCAGTAACTTTAATTTTTTTTAACTTCTTATCTAAATCTATCTCTCAAGCAAAATTTGAAATTTTTCTTAAATTTTTTAAAGCATGTTTTGAAATAATTCTTCAACCTAAAAAATGAAGTAGAGAAAACAGTACAATAAATATTAAACTAATTTTTATAATAATAATTTGAGATTTAATGTATGGAGTTGTATCAAAAAGGATTTTAACCTCTCAAATATCGGGATAATTTCTTGAAAAGATTAAATATACCTTTCAATCATCTCTATAAAAAAGTGAATCTTTCACTTCTTCAAGAATCTCCATATTGTTATGAAGTTTTTTTGCTACTCATTCAGAACATGCTAATTCATCTCAATCATGAGGAATAATAATTGTATCTTTCTGGAGAATATATTTTTTAAATGCTTCAGTATTTGTAGTTCATTCTCAGACAATACTTTTATAATTTATATTCATATCATACAAACTTTCTTGTTTTTGATCAGAATACCAGATATAAAAATAAACTACATTAATACAAAGAAGTAAAAGTAGTAGAGAAACAAAATTAAAAACCCCAAAAAGAGTTGTGATTTTTTGTGATGTTTTAAGGTTTTTTAAAAACTTCATAAATATAATTTTAAGCTAACATGTATCTATACTTATTCAATAATAAAGCAATAATTTAAAACATTCTTAATTTCAATATTATTCTCAAAAATTAAGACTGAGAAGTTTTGATTCATCAAAATCAATAAATGTTTTTCATTCTCTAGACCAATTTCAAATTCCTCCTTTGAGCTCTACTACATTTTTAAATCATAGTTGTTCCATCATTGTCATCATGCTTCCTGTTCTTCATCAACTTCTACAATAGATTGCATATTTTTCATCTGGGTCAAGTGCTTGAAGTTTTTCTAAATACTTAGGATCTTCATACACATCAATTTGTGTAATCTGTTCTCCAATTATTCCGGATTGTTTTAACTCTGCTGTAGTTCTTAAGTCAAGAACACTATATTCTCAAGTATTAATTGCTGTTTCAAATGCATCTGCTGAAACAGTTTCTAAACTCTGAACTATTGCTTTTGATTCAACTAATTCTGGATTAAATTGGCTAGTCTGGTTACTCTGACTTTGATCTTCTTGTCAACAAGAGCTGATAAACAATAATACTCACATTGTGAGCAAAAGTACTATTTGTTTCATAACTCTACTTTATAAATAATTAATGTTATTAGTATAATAACTATTTAACTTAAAGAAAACTTAAATATCATTAGCTAATAAAAAAACAAACGTAATGTTTGTTTTTTTATTTTATTTAACCCATTTTGTTCAGTTCCAAGTATATCCTGTTAAAGAAGTACAAATTGGTGTAAAACCATAATTTTCTCAAGCACAGTACCATGACCACCTATTAGATGTTGCATTTGACCCTTGCCAACTATAATCATTAAATTTTAGTCCTTTAGCTGAACCAGTTGTACAAAGAGTACCTGTTGGCCCTTGTGTGTCTGTTGAACTTGGAAATGCACATTTTCAAGATTTTGCAGCTCCTCAACTATAAGTTGCTCAACATTGAGCATCTTTTCATGTTCCAATTCATCTACAAGACCAAGACCATGACATAGTTATTCCTTCTTGAAGATTATAAGTTAAGTCATCTCATAAAAATCAGTTACCTCAGTTATACACAGTTCAAACATTACCTGAGTTACATAGATTAACTGTAGGATAAGTTCAAATACTTTTACCACTTGTAGAACCACAAATTCAATCAACACTTGATACTTTTTTTGAACAATTATATCTATTTTCTCAAATAATTGTTACAGTTGATGTAGGTGTAAATCATTCAGAACATGTACATCATCCAGTCTTTGAATTTGCTCTAGTACAGTTTCAAGAAT
>CALLPO010000163.1 GCA_938015605.1 uncultured Candidatus Altimarinota bacterium
TGTTTATTTTGTAAACCTTCATATATACTAAGAGATTCTTTAATATTTTTAATATTTTGATTATTATTTCATTTTCCACTTACAATATAATCTTCAAAATCTTTTTGGCATTTTTCAAAATCAATAAGACATTCTAAAGCTGTATTATAAAAGAATGTATCTCATTCTTCTAAACCAAATTTAGAAATTTGGTTTTGAAAAGGTTCTAGATTAATATTTGTATTAGCTTCTAATCATAAACTATTTATATATGAATTAGTAAGTCTTCAAGCAGTAATATATTTTGTTCCAATAAGTTTTTTATAATACTCATATGAGAGTTCAAAATTTTTCATTTCATAGTATGTATTTCAAATTTTTTTGATAAGTTGAGAATCATCAGGGGTTTCGCTCAGTGCTCTTTTATAATTTTTTAATGCAAGTGGGAGTTGATTATTTTCTAAATAAGTATCTCATTTTTGAATAAGTCATTTTGTAGCATATCTTCATCTGAGTAATGAAATTTTATTTTTTATATCTTCAGAGGAGGCTTCCTTTTTTTCTTCCTCAAGAACTTCTCAAGTTCATGATTCAGTTGAATGCTCAATTCAGTCAGTGAAAAAGTTCTTAACAAGAACATTCATTCAAAAAATAAATATTACACAGATAAGCGTCATTACAAAAAGTTTCCTCATTTTTATTTTTTTAATTTTAAGTTACATATAGTATATATTGTTTTGAATAAATTAAAAACTTAATGGTAACAAAAACAAGTTGTATTTTATAGATTTTTTTTTATATTTATGTCTAATAATATAACTTTACAGAATGTTTAATAAAATAGCATCAAATACAATTGCCCAGGTAGTTTCAAAAATTATCACCGCAGTTATTTCAATTTTCCTTTTAAGTGTATTGACAAATTACTTATCAGTAGAGCTTTTTTGAGTTTATTCTAAAGTGTATAACTATCTTTGAATTTTTGCTTTTTTAGCTGATTTAGGTCTCTATACAATAATGATTAGAGAAATTTCTAAGTGAGAAGAGAAGAGTGAAAAGATTGTATGAAATGTTTTGAGTCTGAGAGTATTCTTAGGAGTATTAATTTCATTTTTAGCATTATTTATTGCTTATTTTATACCCTGATACAATTCAAATATTGAGCTAATGGCTATTTGAATAGTGTGAATATTTACTCTGGTCTCACTTGTTAATTCTACATTTTTAGCATATATGCAGTCTCAGCTAAAAATGGAATTTTCTTTATTATCAGTAGTTTTCTGAAAACTTGTGAATTTAAGTTGAGTACTACTTATAGTATATGTATTTATCACTCAAAAGTCCCTTCAACTCAATTCTTGAAATAGTGTGTATTCTCTAGATTCATCTTTACTATTTATACTAGGAGCATGACTATTATGAATTAGTGTGAATACTTTAATGAACTATTTTTATACCAAAAAATCATGTGATATAAAGATGAGGTTTGATATGGATTATATAAAATATATTTTTAAAATTTCACTCCCTTACTGAATTGCTTTATTTCTCAGTGTAGTATATTTTAAAATAGATATTATCATTTTGAGTTTATTAGAAGGTGACACAGCAGATATTAGTATAGCACTGTATTCACTTCCAATGAAAATTGTAGAGGTACTAATGGTTATTTCTGGTTTTTATCTTAACTCTATTCTTCCAAAACTTACCCAACTATTTGAAAAACAGAGGCATTCTTGAGAATTACAAAATCTCTTAACACTTTCATTTAAAATCCTCTTTGCATTTGGACTATCAGTTTTTACTTTTTGAGTTATTTTTAGAGATTATTTGATCACTATAATTGCTAACTCAGACTATATTTCACCTACTAACCATATTTATAGTTCTAGTGATGTTTTTATTATTGTTTTGGCTATTTTGTTATTTAATGCTATTTCACTATTATTTATTTATATATTTATTTGATCAAAGAAACAATCCATTCTCCTCAAAATAAACATATTTATAGCCCTTTTTAATATTATTGGAAACATTATTTTGATCCCAAAATATTCTTTTATGTGAGCATGAGTTGTAACTCTTGTGAGTCAAATCTTACTTTTTGCTATTAGTTACTATTTTTCTTGAAAGATAATTAAATTTAGCTTTCCTATTGCTTTTATTTTTAAGACACTAGCAATTTCAGGTGTATTCTTTGTCACTCTTTATTATCTTACAAATAATTATTCTATCTGAGTATTTCAAGATTTGTTTTTATATTGAGTAACTTGATTTTCATGATATATTTATATTATTTATAGACTTATTAAATAAAAAAAGACTATATTCTTAGTCTTTTCTTATAAGTCCATTTAGTGTGTTAATTTGAATAGTTTTTGTGAATTGTTTTCTTTTTATAGTGAGTTCTAGTATTTTTGAAGACGCTGTAGTACAATCTCATGATAGTTCCATTGAGGATCATTTCATAATAATTGTTCATGTTTGAGTATTTGTTAATACAGCATTTTCACCTTGATTAAGTGTAAGACACCTTATTGATTCTAATCCAGTATAGTCTGTTCAAAATACTACATCTGATATGTCATTATAAGTCTCAAGAGTTCAACTTAAATACCTAGTCAATATATTTCCACTTCAAGTAGTAGAAAAATCTATTTGGTATGATTCAGGAACAGTTAAATCAGTTCATATTCATTTTCACATGAGTGCATTGCTTCTTACAGTTTCAATGTTTGATACTATTTTGGTAATAGTTGTATCAAGTTTTTGTTTATCTCATATGGTATTAAAACTTACTTGAGTTATTCAGAAAGCGATTATAGTAATTATAGTAATTACAATGAGTAGTTCAATAAGTGTAAACGCAGAGTAGAGTGTTTTTTGCATAAAAAATATTGCTTAAATATAATCTTTCATATAATTCTTAATAAGAGTATATGGAAAAAAATTTAACTTACAATTCTATTTTTTTGTACAAATTTAATAATTATTTAATTTAAAACTATGAAAATAATTCAAAAAATATCAACCATTTTGCTAACATGTGTTTTATTTTTGTTTGTATGACTTTATCAAGTGTCATGAGAGGAGTTACTTGAAAATGAAAAACAAGAAACTGTACAAAAATTATCACTTCAATGAGTTGAAGTTGTTGATATGGATGTTTTGAAAATATCTTTCTGAGTTAACATTGATGATTCAAGAGAAAAAGATTTTATTGTTAAGTCTCTGCCAATTTGAAATGAAATTGAAGTAACTCAAATACTAGTGGATGAAAATGATGTGTTATTATCTATAGAAGAAGATTTCATATCTGATAAACAGTATGAAGTAGTTATTATCTCTTTATATGGAGTTGACTGATCAACTATTGTTTCGTGAATAGACGGAGCAGTTGAATTCAGTGCACCAGACATGGAACAATTTAAACTAAATATATCAGGAGGAACTAATGATAGTTGAAATTGATCAGATAATGACTCTGAAGGAACTAATAATATCTGAGATTGAACTAATAATTCATCAGGAGGAACTAATGATAGTTGAAATTGACCAGACAATAACTCTGGAGAAACTAATAATAACTGAGATTGATCTAATAATTCATCAGCTGGAACTAATGATAGTTGAAATAATAATTTAGATACAGAGGTTGAATTAAACTCAGCTGATGAAAAAGAAACCACTAAAACTAAAGAAGAAAAAGCAACTGAACAAGAAGAATTAAACAAAATTGAAGAAGAAAAAGTGAAGACGGTTGCAGAAAAAATTGAAGAAGCTAATAAAAAAAATAATAGTGTTAATTTATGATGAAAGGCTGTATCACAAGAAGAATTAGATAAAAATGTATCTGTGGCTGCAGGGAAAACTGAAGATTTACCAACTACTTGACCTGAACATATTTTCTTTATAGTACTTGCAATAATACTTGCATGATTAGTATTACATACTAGGAGTAAAAAGATATAAAAAAACTGCCAATGGGCAGTTTTTTTATATCTCTACTTTTTTTGAAATATACATAAAGAATCAAATTACTGTGATATTTTTCCAGCTTATGAGTTTGTTTTGTTGAGAATTGATTTTTTTATACAATTCAATCTTTGTTCAAATAGCATTACTTTTTTCTATGATAAGGTTTCTTAGGTAAATGAATTTTCACTCTTTAATAAGGGAATGATGTTTGTTGCATATTTTAAATATGAAATTTATTTCATGATGGATGAGTTTTTTTGTTTGGAGTATTGAGTGAAGATTGATTTTTCAAGTAGATTCTAAAAATTCTCTTTTTCTAAGTTTTAATACTTCACTAAATATATCATCATGCTTTGTTAGATATGGTTTTGAAATCTCATAAATTGAAGGAATTAATGCAGACCTCTCTAAAAAGAGAGACTTAATATGCTCTTCTAATACTCTAATTTTATACTCTCTATATTTTAAAAAGAGGAAAAATAAAAAGATAAAAAATGTAAAACATCAGATAATGTATAGAAAAATTTCCACTTTTTGTAATTCAAAAACTAATATAATCATATATTATCAAATAAAATAGAATAAGTCAAATATTAGAGTGTTAGTTTTACTTAAAAATACCAGCTTTTCTTTTGACTAATAAAAGAATCCTTATATAATGCTCTTGACAAATGTTGCTAAGAATATTATGCAACATTTTTTTAGTTTATTATTTATAAAAAATGATTAATTTTTTTAAAGATTCACTTAGAGAATTGAAACATGTGGTATGGCCTACAAGAGAGGAAACTAGAAACTACTTCTTTATAGTAGTAATTACATTAATTCTTTTTGGATTATACTTATTTGCAGTTTCAACAGTCTTTACTGAAGCATTATTTGCATTAAAAAATGCAGTTGGAGGAAACACTACTACTGAATCTACAATTGATCCAAGTGCATTTATTGATACATTGGAAACACCAACTGTAGAAGTTAGTTGAGTAGAGGTACAAACAGATGATTCAGATACTGCAGTAGTTGATGTAGATGTTGAATGAACCACAGTAGAAAATGAGGTAGCACAATAAAAATATATTATAATTAATACGCATTTATGTTAAAGCCAAAACCAGAATGGTATGTTATACAAGTTATTTCAGGAACAGAAGAAAATGTTAAATCTTCATTGTTTCAAAGAAGAGAAAGTTTTTGAATGGAAGAACATATTTTAGATGTATATGTTCCTACTCACGAAATTGTTTCTACAAAAGCTAATTGAACTAAATCTACTAAACAAAAAAATATTCTTCCTGGATATATATTAGTTCAAATGCTTGTTACTAATGAAAGTTGGTATATTGTAAGAAATACTCCAAATGTTACTTGATTTCTAGGAGCTTGAAATATTCCTGTTCCTGTTAGTTGAGAAGAATTAGAGAGACTAAAAGGGAAAGTTGAAGAGAATGCTCAAAATTATTCAAATGAATTTATGGAAGGTGATCTTGCTACAATTACAGCTGGACCTTTTGAATGAAATGAAGGAAAAATTTCTGAAATTAATGAAAAGAAAGGTTTACTAAAAATGGTTATAAACTTAATGTGAAGAGACACTCCAGTTGAACTAGAATTCTCACAAGTAAAAGTTATTAGATAATATTTTTTCTATGAAAATCTTCACATTACTTCTTATTATGATTACAGTTTTTATTGTAAATATATGATTATATTCAATAAGTGAAGGCTATAGGTCATTTTTAAAAAGTTTTAAAAATGAAGATGTTCCTACTATTGTAAATGATGACTATATTATAGAAGATGATATTGAAGAACTTCCTTTAGAGACTGAATTAAATCAAAAAGTTGATCTTTGAACTATTACTTCAGAATATAAAGAATGAGACATAGTAACTATTCAACAAGAAATCCAAGAAGTTAAAACCTTAGAAATGTCAGAATATGAAAAAGAAGTATTATTTCTTTTTAAAGAGTTTAGTTTTACAAAACTTATTTCACATTCTAGTCTTTTTGATTTAACATATGAATTTCCAAATGAATACTTTGAATATTATTCACCAGATGTAACTCTTATAATGTTTTCTAATGATGTTTATGAAGATGTGAGAGAGAAATTAGAGGTAATCGGAGGTTTAGAGAATTTTTCATTAAATGAAGTTGATAACTTTGGAGAAGAATCTTTTTACATCAATGTTGATGAAAATTTTGATGATGGGAATATAAGAATTGTATTTTCCAATAAATGAAAAGTTTTTTGATTGAAAATATCAAAAAATGAGTATAATAATGTAAAGAGAATTTTAGAAGATATATAATTATTATTAACACAAACAAATATGTCAAATGTAGTATATGTTACAGCTGAATGATTGAAAAAATTAGAGGATGAGTTAACTCACTTAAAAGATGTATCAAGGGTAGAAGTTGCTGAAAGACTAAAAGAGGCAATTTCATTTTGAGATTTATCTGAAAATGCTGAATATGAAGAAGCTAGAAATGTTCAATCACAAGTTGAGGTAAGAATTACTGAACTTGAAGCTACTCTTAAAAATGTTGAACTTATTGATGAAACAAAAAAAGATTCATCAAAAGTAAATATGTGAGATAATGTAACTTTAGAATCTATTGAGTCTAAAGAAAAAATTGAATATATAATTGTTGGTTCAACAGAATCAGACATTTTATCTAATCCACCTAAAATTTCTAATGAATCAGCAGTTGGTACTGCTATTATGTGAAAGAAAAAATGAGCAACAGTAAAAGTTAAATCTGATGCTTGAATAAAAGAGTACAAAATTTTGAAAATTAGCTAAACTAAGAATTAGAATAAAACCTATTTTATTTAATATTCAATCAAAATAATGGAAAGCAATATTTTTTATGAAACTTTAATATTCATACCTGTATGTGCTTTTTTCTTAAGTATATTTTTAAAATGATTTTTTGTTTTACTTCAAACTGGTAAAATTGATTTAAGTAGAGCTTTGTGAAGTTGATGAATGCCTTCAGCACATAGTGCTGTAGTTGTTTCTCTAGCTGCTGCTGTAGCAATCAAATATGGAGTTCATTCAGACTTATTTGCTATTACTATGGCATTTACTGGGATTATTATTTATGATGCACTTAATGTTCGTTTTGAAGCATGATTACATGCATCAACTATCAATGATTTTCTTTGAGAAAAAAGATTTAAGGAATCTCTATGACACCTTCCAAGTGAAGCATTTGCCTGAAGTATGCTTTGAATTCTTACGGCAGTTGTACTTTGGTATGTATAATCAAAATAAAAAAATAGAAGTTTATTAATAAACTTTTATTTTTTTATTTCTAGTAAATATTTTTCTATATCTTCTTGATGTAAGGGTATCGCAAATCATATATTTTGACTTCAATTTACAATGGCTGTATTAATCCCTACAACTTTTCAATCTAGATTTAGTAATGGTCATCCAGAATTTCATGGATTAATAGCTGCATCAGTTTGAATAAGTCAGGACAAGTCAATATAATTATCTTTTATTTCTCTATTGAGTCAGCTTATTACTCAAAAGCTCACAGAGTTTTGAAATTCAGATAATGCATTTCATATAGCAATTGCAAATTGACCAACATTAATATCATTATTTTTTATTGTTTTGAGAGGGGTAAAATTTTTATTAGTATTTTTTACCTGAACAAAAGCAATGTCAGTATCAGGGTCATAACCAAGAACTTCAGCATCATGTTCACTTCCATCATTTAACACAACTGTATAGTTTGCATTTCTATCTGAAATCACGTGTTTATTAGTTATTATAATACCATCCTTACTAATAAAAAAACCTGTTCATCATCATACTTGCTTATTCACACTTCACACTTTCTGTCTAAAAAATCCCCAAGGATCACTCCTATAGATAGCCATATCTTTTTTAATAATAAGACTCACTACACTAGGTGAAATTTCTTTTACTAATGTTGTAACTTTATCTTCAACACTTTCTAAATAGCTACTTCATTCATTAGTAACACTATTTTTTTCTCAACCACTCATTCATCCAAAAAATATCATTATTCAAAAAGCACTCAATGCACCAAATAGAGATGCACTAATTATTGTAAACATGAATAAATCTTTACTTTCTTTCACAGTTAAAATTTTATTTAAATAATTATTATTAGTATATTACTCATTCTTAAGAAAAAGTTAAGAAGAAATAGAAGAGAATTATTGACTCTATCTTATTATTGATTATATTATATTTAATAAGATATATATTAAATATATTTATAGTAATGACAAATAGTGATAATTTTGGAGATTCTTTAAGTGAATTGCCTCAAGAAGAATTGGAAAGTATCTATTATGATTTTCTATATTCATGAGTTAATCTAGAAGAAAGAGATCCTAGTGTTGTATGGGAAATACTTTGATATGACCGTAGTAATGACTTGAAAAATGACATATTAGTTGAGTTTATGGATTGTGAGGAATCAATAAATCTTTTTTTACAAGAGGTTAAGTTTTTGATTAAAATACAATTAGATAAAATAGATAGTGAACCTGTCCAAAATTTTAAAAATAAATACTTAACTAAAGAACAACTTAAAGAAACATATATGTATGATGAAACTCCACATATAAATCTTTTATGAACACATATTTATGATTATGTACTAGATAATATTAATACTTGATTATTATTTTTTACTGTAATAGGTGAATCTA
>CALLPO010000164.1 GCA_938015605.1 uncultured Candidatus Altimarinota bacterium
GTCTCTATCTTATCCTCTTTACCAGACATAAAATGTAGTGTTATCAAATATAACCCGTGCACTATACAAAGAACTCTCTCTTATGCAAATCTTTTTTTGAGTTTTTTATTTTTCACATAAAAGATCTAAATTAAATTATCAAAAGAAATTATTGAGAACATGTAAATGATGGTTTATTTGTTTCTAGTAATGGACTTCAATTTGAGAATAAAGTACAAGATCAAACCGCACCTACTGACCAACTATTTAATGACTGGTTAAATGATGATGCATTTCTAAATGTTGAAACCATTTGTGTTACATTACTTGTATTCCAAGAATTAAGTGGCTGATTAAAAGAAGATGCTCCATAAAATGTGCTATACATATCAGAAACAATACTTGTGTCCCAACTACTAATATTTCAATTAAAGTTTGTAGCTCCTGAAAACATCTCATACATACTTATAAATTTACTTGTGTCCCAAGAATTTAATGATTGATTAAATTCTGAAGCTCAACTAAACATGTATCAGACAGTTCTAACATTAGATGTGTCCCATGAATTTATAGCTTGATTAAAAGAAGATGCATTCATAAACATTTCGGTCATAGTTGTAACACTACTTGTGTCCCATAAATTCAAAGGCTGATTAAAAGAAGATGCTCCACTAAACATTTGAGACATATTAGTAACACTACTTAAAGTCCAAGAATTTAATGGTTGATTAAATGATGTTGCTCATCGAAACATCAAATCTGTATATTGAACTCCACTCATATTCCAAGAGTCAATTGACTGATTAAAAGATGTTGCATCCATAAACATATTTCTTGATTGAGTTAAACTTTGAGTATCCCAAGAATCTAATGGTTGATTAAAAGAATTTGCTCACCAAAACATACCTGTAAAGTATCTTACCTCACTTACATTCCAACTATTTAAAGGTTTATTAAATCATGTAGCTCAACGAAACATTGATCACATATGAGTAACTCAGCTTGTGTCCCATGTAGATATATCTTCATTGAAACTAGAATTATTATAAAATAACGCTGACATATCTGTAACTAAACTTGTACAAAGATTAGTTCATGTTCAATCTGGATCAATTAGTGCTAAATTACTAATATTTTTAATTCCATTTGTACCTGTTCAATTTTCAACTACTGTATAAGTCACACCTTCTTCAATAAAAGTTGCTCAAGGGCTTCTACCATCACAAGTAATAGCTACAAAAAATGGATTCTGACTGTTAATAGCAGTAATGTCAAAATTTCTATCAACTGTATTTTTAATAAGAATCTGAGCTAAAAACTGTGTTCACTCTATATTATTTGTTGTATCAACATCTAGTATTTCTTTAATCTCGGATATATTGGAAATAACTGTTCCAGAATAAGCTTCTTGAAGATTAGATAAAAAGAGTATTTGTTCAGATTCTTCATCCTTTAAATCATCAAAACTTCATTCAAAAACTACCACTTCATCTTCATTAATAAAATCACGCTCTAATAATGTTGATGAACCATTATCCGTATTATTATAACTTGATGGGAGGTTTTCATATCACTTCTTTACTAAAAGATTATTAGTTGTGATATAGCTAATTGTTGGAGTTCATAGGTCTGTACTAATAATACTTGGAAGAGCAAAGATATAATCAAGTCCTCCACTTGATGCTTTGGCTATTTTTCCATTATATGTACCATTAATATACGCTCTATAACTTGTTGCAGCATATGTAGTGTTAAGTATTGATGGTCATCAATATACTAAATCATCTCATTCCATAATAGCTCATAGCTCAAATTCTCAACCATTAGCTGTAACAGAAAAAGTATATTCATCTTGAGTGAGTGGGTCTAGAGGGACTTTATCTAATCTTTTAGTTTTTCTTTTAGCTGCATTTCAGAATACCCCTTGATTCCGAACTATAACACTTCATGAGTATGTGATATCTATACCATTGTCTGGTGTAATATATTGTCATTGTTCTATTCTTGCATATTCAATTGCGGTTTTTATACTATTTAGATCATAGACTCTTACTGAATCTCTTGCATTTACAGTATAACCTTGAAAGGCTAATATTGATATAGTTCAAAGTATAGCAAGTATTGTTATTACTACTATTAACTCTACTATTGTAATTGCTGCTTTATTAATTTTTTTCATAATCCCCCATTTATAAAAAAATATTTTTCATAACTATCTTAATACTTTTCCCCAAAAAGAAAAGAAAAAACAAAGAATCTCTTCTTTACTTTTAGTGGTTGTATTTTATAAATATGTCTTTTATTTTTAAATAAATATATTCTAATACACGCTTATCATTTTCAGGAATCAAAAGTAAATATATTATAGAATTTTACTTGCTTTTTCTCTGTTTTGCTCTACTATACATCCCATAATATAGATATACACTAAGCAATAAATATGCAAGAAAAATTAGATAATCTAAAAATATCTTTTCTAGAAGCTTTAAATGAAGTGGAGAATAGAGAACAAATAGCTGAATTACAAAATAACTTTTTAGGTAAAAAGGGTGAATTAAAAGCAATTTTAGCTGGTCTCAAAGACTTAAGTATTGAAGAGAAAAAAGAGTTTGGGCAGAGTTCAAATACTCTGAAAAACTCTATGCTTGAAAACTTAGAAAAAAAAGCAGTAGAGATAGAAAAAAAGGCTTTTGCTGAACTTGGGGATAAGGAAAGCATCGATGTAAGTCTTGAATTCCCCTCAACAAATAAAGGTCATATGCACCCAATTTCAATTACTTCAAAATTATTAGAAGATATATTTATCTCTCTTGGTTTTAAAATTGAAGATGGTCCACAAGCAGAAACAGAAGAATTTAATTTTGATAAACTCAATATTCCTGATAATCATCCAGCAAGAGATGTTTGGGATACATTCTGGGTAGATGATGAGATAAACCAAGATAAAAAGTCTTGAGATAAGTATCTTCTTAGAACACATACTTCTCCTGTTCAAGTAAGAACAATGTTAAAATGAGAAGTCCCAATTAAAATTATTGTTCCTGGAAGAGTATTTAGATATGAACAGGAGGATGCAAGACATACTTGTAACTTCTATCAATTAGAATGATTAGTAGTATGAGAATGAATTAATTTTTGAAATCTCAAATGGACGCTAGAAACAGTTATGCAAAAACTCCTCTGAGATCAAACTCAATTGAGATTTAGACCATCTATATTCCCATTTACAGAACCAAGTGCTGAAATAGATGTAAGTTGCCAAATATGTAAGTGAACTTGAGAAGTTAAAACTTGAAAATGTAGAATGTGCTCTGGTACTGGTTGGGTTGAACTCCTAGGAGCTGGAATGGTTCATCCAAAAGTATTGAAAGATGCATGAGTGGATCCAGAAAAATACTCATGATTTGCCTTTGGAATGTGAATAGATAGAATTGCTTCTCAAAGATTCTGAGTAAGTTCAAGTAGAATGTTCTATCAGAGTAAACTCAAATTAAATGAACAGTTTTAAAAAAAACAACTCCATACTTAGGAGTTGTTTTTTTTAAGTAGTACTTGTTAGAGAATACTAAAAACATTACCACTAGAATTATCAGTAACACTATCAGTAACATTATTGCCCCCTTCAGAAGGTCAATTAATAATACATGATTGGAAACTATCAAGTGCACTCATTTGTAACATTCAGCCATTGAATTCAAAAATTTTATCTTGAAAATGCTTAATTATATAAGATGAAATATCATTACAACTTCATAGGTCTTTTGGACTGTGATTTGTTATTTCTTCAAGAAGTTCAGAAGCATAAATATTTCTAAAATAATCATCTCATGCTTCATTAAGAAGAACATGATATGAACCATTTTTAAGATCTTTTACATCAAAGAATTTTTCAAAATCTAAACTTACTCTACTATTAGACGCTTTCAGTCAAAATGAAAGATAGACTTTATCTAAAAAAATAGTGTAATCCTCATGTGTTTCAAAAACATCTTGTATAGACATCTGGTATTCAGAAAGTAAACTATTTCAAGTAATATTTGCCATATAAATATAGTAAAGTTAATTAATTTTAATTAATATAAACTAAAAAAATAATAAGTCAATATATTAAAGTTCTACTTAGTAAAGTAAAACTTGTAATATTATACCTTTAAATTAGAATAGAGGTCTTATTTAATCTCTATAAAACATGTTTCAGAAAAAAACAACACCTCCAAGTAATTTACCAATCATTATAATTGCTGCATTTTTTGTATTCTATATTCTCTATATAGGTGCATCATTTATTATACCATTTATAATTGCACTTCTATTTTCTTTTGCCATAATTTGAGCAAGTCACTTTTATCAACAATTTAAAATACCTCCTTTTATATCAATGCTTCTATCTCTTGGAACATACTGATTGGTGTTTTGGTTATTTTGAGAACTTATCAATTCCAATATACAAGATGTTGTTGAGAAATTACCCGATTATCAAGAAAAAATTAGTGTCATCATTAAGTCATTCTTTGAATCAACAGGTATATCAGAGCCTGAGAGTCTTTCACAAATATTAGAAACAATTAATCTTTCAGAAATATTTACACTGGTTTTCTCAGCTATTACTTCAATATTCTCAAATGCTTGAATTATTTTCTTCTATACGTTGTTTATACTTCTCGAATATAGGTACTTTGCAGATAAATTAGGACTTGTAATTTTAGACGAAACAAAAAGAAAAACAGTATTAGAAACTATTAATAAAATTAAAAAAGATACCAAAGCATATTTTATCATTAAAACTATTGTAAGTTTTATAACAGCTTCTCTTAGTTATATCGTTATGCTTATTCTTGGTTTAGATTTTGCTATATTCTGGGCATTTATAATTTTTGTATTAAATTTTATACCAAATATTGGTTCAATCATTGCACTGTTATTCCCAATAAGCATTTCACTTATACAATATGATAGCTTTTATCCATTTGTATTTATCTCTGCAGGTCTTATATGAATCCAAGTTCTTATGTGAAATGTAATAGAACCAAAGTTTATGTGAAATAGACTTAATCTTAGTCCACTGGCAATTATTATATCACTATCATTTTGGTGAGCCTTGTGGTGAGTTGTCTGAATGCTTTTATCAGTTCCTATCATGGTAATTATTAATATAATCCTTGCAAAAATTGAAGCAACTAGGCCGATAGCTATACTCCTCTCAGAAAAGTGAGAACTCCAAATAGAAACATCAGAAGAAATTACACAGACAAGGAAAGAATTTATTAAAAAAATAATCCAAAAAATTAATAAATAAAAAAAGTGATTCAAATGAATCACTTTTTTTATTTATAAATCTGAGAAGTCAGCAGGAAAATCATCTAGATTTTGTTCTGTAGAACTATTTCACTTAAATGTTGCTCAGCTTGTTCAAAATATATTATTTCACATTTCTTCGATTTTAGAAAAAATTCTTGAAGGTTCAGCATATTGTTTAACATCAAGTCAAAGCAATCATCCTAAAAGTGGAAAAACAAATATTGCAACAACAGTTATTATGATACCAATAATAGCATATCTTATTGTATTAATTGCTGGTTTAATCTTATCATCTTTTCATCCAGAAAGTATAAGAAGAAGTCCTCACCAGAGAATAAATAGAATAGATAGAATACCTGCTACCAATACAAAAATTGAAATTATTGTGAGAATAAAATCACCTGGTTCCATATTTGGACCAAATATAGGACTAACTTCTCCAGCATCAATAGCAGCATTTACAGTATTATACATAATTTTAGTCTAAGATTTTTAAATTAATTTTTTTTCAAAGTTTAACTCCAAGAAGCCTAAGTATAGATCTAAGAGAGTTAACAGTATTTCAAGCCTTTCAGATTATTGTTCACATATCTTCTTTAGCCACAGTAAGAGTAAGAAGAACTCATAGTTCATCCTCAATCCTTTCTATCTTTACAAGCTCTTTTTCAGAAACTAATTCTTTAACTACAAACTCCAAAAATTCAACTTCTTTGTACTGCATAAAGGCTAATTTAGTTTATAATCATTTTTAGTATACATAAAAAAATAAAACCTTCAAACTATTCTTTATAATAATTGAAGGTTGTATTGAAAATGAAAAATTATTTTACTGCAGGAAGAGTAATATCATTAGCTTTCATTAGTTTTTCAACTCTTGGAGAGAATTGAACTCCATTAGATACAAATTTAGAAATTTTTTCTAAATCTTTTAGTTTGAATTCTTTAGTAAAAGGATTGTAAAAACCAAGTACTTCTTTGTAACCATGTTTAGACGCTCTTGTGTGGTCTGTTAAAACTACTCTGAAGAATGCCATATTTCTTTTCCCTGCTCTTGCTAATCTGATTTTTAACATATTCGTGTTTTATTAGTAATTTTTTTAATTATTTTGTTGTTTATTTGAAATGGTGCCCGGAGCGGGAATCGAACCCGCACTTCCAGAGGAAACAAGATTTTAAGTCTTGCGTGTCTACCAATTCCACCATCCGGGCAAACCTTTGTCTTTCCTTAAGAAAAGGAAAGATGCCTTGAGGCTTGGTAGGACTAAACTAATCCATGTTTTCTTAAAGTTCTAAGACCTTTAGCTGAAACTCTAATTTTAAAAACTAGACCAGTTTCTGGATCTTTGATTTTTTTGTAGAAAAGATTTGGATAAAATTTTCTTTTTGTAGCTCTAAGAGAGTGACTTCTATTATTTCATGTAGAAGTTTTCTTCCCAGTAACTTGACATACTCTAGACATTGTAAGTTATTTTAATTTCTAAATGTAATACTATAAATAGTATTTATTAATTATGCTTTGATTTCAATTCCTACTCAACTTGGTACAATAATATCTTGTAAAGCGCTTAGTGTTTGAGCAGAAGGGTCAAGAATATCAATAATTCTTTTGTGTCTTCTAATTTCAAATTGTTCTCTAGCATCTTTATTAACAAAAGTTGATCTGTTAACTGTAATTTTTTCTATTTTTGTAGGTAGAGGAATTGGTCCAACTATATTTGCTCCTGAATCAGTACATACTAGAACAATTTTTTTAATTGATTCGTCTAGTACTTTGTGGTCAAAAGATTTTACTACAATTCTAATTTTCTGTGTATCTTTTTTAGCTACCATTGTATATAATTTATTTTAAAAAATTTGATAAATCTATAATATAGATTAATTACTGTCTACTAAGCAGAACTTAGTAGACAGAGCATTAATTTAGATTATTTCTAATTATGCCATAACTTTTGAAACAACTCATGAACCTACAGTTCTACCACCTTCTCTGATAGCAAACTTAAGACCTTGTTCCATAGCAATTGATTGTTGTAATTTAACAGTGAATTTTAAGTTATCACCAGGCATTACCATTTCAACTCCATCTGGAAGAGTAACATCTCCAGTTACATCAGTAGTTCTAAAGTAAAATTGAGGTTTGTAACCTTTGAAGAAAGGAGTATGTCTACCACCTTCTTCTTTAGTAAGGATATATACTTCACCTTCAAATTCTTTATGAGGAGTAATTGATCCTGGTTTAGCAAGAACTTGACCTCTTTCAACGTCATCTCTTTCTATCCCTCTAATAAGAAGACCAGCATTGTGACCAGCTTCACCTTGTTCTAATTGTTTGTGGAACATTTCAACTCCAGTAACAGTAGTTTT
>CALLPO010000165.1 GCA_938015605.1 uncultured Candidatus Altimarinota bacterium
ACTAGAAGCTCTACAAGTGTGAAGGCTTGTTTTTTTAACATTTTCATACGTATCTTTAAATATTAATTATAAAAAATTATTTATTACTTTATCATAAACACAGACAGAATAAAGTAAAGTTGAAATATAAAAAAATCATTGACTTGATTAATATTTATATTTTAATAATTAGAGTATTTATTTTGGAATTATCTTCAAAAAGTATTATAATATTATTATCTAAATATAATAAATAATTTGTACTAGAATGGATCAAGAACATAAAACATCATGTGACTATTCTAAAGTTGATAGAAAAGTAACACAAATAATTAAGAGTACTTCTAAATATTTGACTATTTTTGATAAGAAATTTATTGAAAATGAAATTTTAAAAGCTTATGATTATGCAAGGGATGCTCATGAATGACAAATGAGACTCTCATGAGATCCATATATAATTCATCCAGTTGAAGCTACACAAATTCTTTTGAGTCTTCATCCAGATATTTACACCATTCAAGCATGTATTTTGCACGATGTGGTTGAGGATACACCAAGAACTCTTGAAGAAATTGAAGAAAATTTTTGAAAAGAAGTAGCATTTTTGTGTGCTTGAATGGAGAAACTCTCAAAAGTAAGGTACACATGAGAAGACAGAAGTATAGGAAGTTTGAGAAAGATGTTTATTGCTATGGCGGAAGATCTAAGGGTAGTTTTTATAAAACTTTCAGATAGAGTTCATAACATGAAAACTCTTAAATTTCACCCTAAAAAGCATAAAAGAGAAAGGATTGCCTTAGAAACATTAAACATATATGCTCCAATTGCAGATAGACTCTGACTTTTTTGACTAAAAAATAAATTAGAAGAAGAATGTTTTAAAATTCTTCATCCAAAATCATACAAAAAATTAAAAAAAGAACTTAAAGAACTAAAGGGGAGTAGTGAAATTTTCATGAATCATGTTGAATCTGAAATTGAGTCACTTCTCAAAAATGAGTGAATTACAAAATATACAATAGATTATAGAGTTAAGTCTATGTACTCAATTTATAAAAAAATTCAAAAAAAATGACTTGAAGACACAAAATCTCTTTATGATATTTTTGGTATTAGAGTAATTGTGAATAATGTTGAAGAATGTTACAGAGTACTTGGATTAATACATAATATGTGGTCACCTCTTCCTAATAGGTTTAAAGATTATATAGCTTTACCTAAAATGAATGGCTATAAATCACTTCATACTACTGTGATGTGATTACTGAAAAAAAACCAAAAGCAACCAGCTGAAATTCAAATAAAGACTTTTGAAATGATGGAGTATGCTGAAATTTGAGTAGCTGCACATTTTGAATATAAAGAAAAAGGAAGCCAAATTGCAGAAGATATTAATTGGGTAAGTGATTTGAAAGATTTAACTGAAAATCTTGAAAATACTGATTTTATGACTTCATTAAAAATTGATGTTTTTAATGATAGAATTTTTGTTTTTACTCCAAATTGAGATTCTATTAATCTTCCAGCAGGTTCAACAGCTATTGATTTTGCATACTACCTTCATTCAGATTTAGGAGATCATATTAGTGTTGCAAAAGTGAATTCAAAAATATACCCACTTGATAAAGAACTTGCTAATGGAGATTTAGTTGAAGTGATTGTTGATAAATCAAGAAAACCAAATCCATTTTGGCTCAGTTTTGTAAAAACATCAAAAGCAAGAACTAGAATTAAATATTTCTTAAAACAGGAAGACAAAGACTTACATAGAGAAAGATGAAGGGAAGTGATGAATAGATATTTAGAAAAATGATGATTAGGAACTCTGGATAAAGATTTATCATTATTATCTACCATTGATAGTAAAAATCTTACAATTGAGTGAAGATGGCAATTACTTGAGCAAGTATGAAACTTCTCTATTACTCCTTCCATTTTGATGAAGAGAATTTTAAGGAGTTCGAAACTATGACTTGATTCTGTACAAAAGATTAGAAAAAAGACAACTGATTTTAAAAAATTAGATACTCAAGATAAAAAAAAGAATATTGTTGTATGATGAGATTCTACTCTTCAGTATAAACTTTGTTACTGTTGTAGAAGGAGGATACCAAATCAAATAGTTGGACATATTAATTCAAAATCAAAGATTACTATTCATAATAGAACATGTAGTGTTCTTGAAAATGTTAATAGAGACAGATTACTTGCTGCATATATACAGTGAGAAGAATCTAATGTATTAACAGCAAAAATTAGGCTTGAATTTTTAAATGAAATGTGAATGCTTAATTCAATTACACAGGTTATCTTAGAAATGAAAATAAATATTGAATGAATGGATCATAAGAGAAAAAAGAACTGAAATACTGAGCTTACGCTCTTGATTAAAGTTCTGGATTATGATTATCTTTTAGTTGATAGACTTATTGAAAGAATTGAACTAAAATTATGAAAGAAACTATTATGAAGCGAGGTACTAGAAATTAAAGGATAAAAAAAGATAGAAATTAATTTCTATCTTTTTTTGTTTTATTTTCTAATATTTAGTTTTTCTAGGATTTCACTATATTTAGAAGGATCTTTTTTCTTTAGGTAGTTAAGCATTTTTCTTCTTTTTGCTACCATTGCAAGAATACCTCTTCTAGAGTGATTATCTTTTTTGTGAACTTCTAAGTGGTTTTTTAGACTTTCAATTTCTGAAGTAAGTATTGCTACTTGAACCTCTGGAGATCCAGTATTACCTTCACTTCCTCCAAATTTCTTTACAAG
>CALLPO010000166.1 GCA_938015605.1 uncultured Candidatus Altimarinota bacterium
GAAAAACAAAGAGCATTTGAGTCTCAATTAGAAGAAACATTTCAATAACATTTTACTATTATGAAAGATAGATTATCAGAATCTGATAAAGATAAACTGAAAAAAGATTTAGAACAAAAATGAGAGGTACCTACATCTCAACTTCTAGATAAACTTTCTGCTGAAATCAGCCATGATTTTAAGTGAGAAAAAAATCCTTGAGTTTACCAAGAATCAATTAAAGATCTACTTAAACTTAAGGAAAAACTTGATAATAAAAAAGATTTATTAAATCTAGAGGAAGAAATTAATAAACTTTCTTCTCACCTATCTGATGAAAAGAAAAAAGAATTTGCTCTAGCAATTAAATGAGCAAAAGAGATTCTCAAAAATTCAAAAGATTTAATTTCTGATATTAAAGATGAAATTAATATTTTCACACCAACAACATGAGACTTCACAACTAAAGTTTTTGGTCAAAAATACATTACTAGATGAAAAAATCCTCAAAACATTTCAGACCAATTAATTGGTTGATGAGTAGGTCTATTTAATTCTACTGAAGCAATTGCAAGAATATCTGTTAGCTTACTTGTATGAGTTTGAAAATCTATCCCAGACACATATAATATTCTCACTTGAAAGTCTGAATATGATTGATTCAAAGATATATAATAAAAAAGAGCTAGTGCTCTTTTTTATTATATGATAATTTTTTTAAGAACTCAAGCTAATTTTTTTCTATCATGCTTGTAGAGACTCTCTCTATCAAGAAGATCTTCTTCAATAATTGTAGTTCCATTATTTTCAAGCAATTCTTTTTCTTCACTAGATAAGAAAATATATTCTCATCATTTCACAGAAATATCTGTTTTAAATCTATCTAATTCACTTCAACTTAATTCCAAATCTTTATTATTTACAATAAAATAATCTACATTTCTTCAAATATATTTTTCTAATTCAATAACAAAATCTATAAGTTTAAAATTAGCTGTTTCTCCTCATTTATTAGTTGTGTTCCCTATAAATATAATTTTAGCAGGAGATTCTTTAATAATCTCTTTCATATCTCAAATAATCAAATTTGAAATAGTTGAAGTAAATAAATCTCAAGCAGAAATAATTATATAGTCTGCATCAAGAAGAGAAGGTTTTATATCAATATTATGAATAGCATCTCTTGAATCTTCCATCAATCTTACTTCAGTAATACGAGAATTATAGTCTGCTCAATTACTTATAGCATCTTGAGTTTTAATTATTTCACCATTTTTTAACTTAACTTCAATTAATGCTTTATCAGTAGTGACTGGAATAACTTTTGCTTCAACTCTTAGTAGATTATGCATAAAATCCATAACTTTATTGTAGTCAAGTTTGTAATTGTAATATAACACTCACATTAGAATGTTTCAAAGCTTATATCATTCAATAGAGGATTTCAGAGGAACTGTATAGTTTAGAAAATCTTCTCCTCCTATAGTTTTAAACTCATCAAGAAGTCCTTTTCTAATTCAGACAATCTTAAACATTTCTCTAACACTCAATTCTCGAACAGGAATATCAACTGTAAAGATAGTTTCAAAATATTTCTCTATATCTGCTTTGTATTTAGATTTAGAAAGGAAATACAAACATCTTCTTAAATCTCCTGGTGGTGGAAAGTCTATATTTAAATCCGCTTTAAATGCTCTCATAAGTTTCCCTGTTGTTCTTCAATCATCACTCATTGAAACAATAGCCTTGAGATCTATCTTATCAATGAAGCTATTTTTGATTCCAGAAAGCATATTTGAATGTCCATTTCCTCAACCAATAGTAACTACTGATTTTCAAAAGACTTCCTTTAGTTTCATTTTAGTAATTCTCTTTCCAATCTCAACACCTGGCTGATTATACGTATTTACTCTTGATAGTTCTCAAATAATAGCA
The DNA here is from genome assembly GCA_938015605.1 of uncultured Candidatus Altimarinota bacterium. Taxonomy (GTDB): domain Bacteria; phylum Patescibacteriota; class Gracilibacteria; order BD1-5; family UBA6164; genus CALLPO01. The sequence goes on from CALLPO010000166.1 coordinate 1,915, forward strand.
GTTTGAGTTTCCATCATAAGAATTAATTCTCCTAGTGTTTGTTCATCTAGCTTCTTAATTTTGAGAGTGTAATTAAGTTTGTTATATTTTGAAATAGAGCCTTGTGTTCCAAATTTTGAATATTTCATCAAATCAGAAAAATTGTATTTGCCAATTTCATAATCAACTCAAAAATCTTCTAATTCTAAAAATATCAGGATTTTATCATTTGGTCCATCAAAATAGAGTTGTAATTGAGAATGTTGATCAGTCACTCATACTGCAGTAGTAGTTGTTGCTCACATCCCTCACTTCCCTAAACTTTCTCACACTAACTGCTTATACCATTCACCAAAATAAGTAAAACTATCAATATAAGGAAAAAATACTTGAATATTTTTACTAGCCTCTCTATAACTATAGTGATGAATAAGAGCTGTATGAAGAGCTACGTTTTCTTCAATATTTTCTGACAATAGACTCTTCTTAGATTTTCTTACTCAGTCTATAAGTTTTGAAATATCTACTCAACAAAATGCAAGTGGTAATAATCAAACATTTGTAAGAACAGAAAATCTTCCTCCAATATTATCTTGCAATGGAAAGATTTTGTACCCTTTTTCATAATATTTTCTTGAAAACTCAGATCATTCTCCAGCAATTATAATGAATTGTTCTTGTTCATTTCAATCTACTGTCTTAAGTTCTTTTTTGAAAAATTTGAATAAAGATTTAGTTTCAATTGTGTTTCATGATTTTGAAATAACCACAAACAGAGTCTTTTTCAAATCAATAACATCAAGTGTATCTCTAAGTTTTCTTGGATCTACATTATCAATTACAAATAGTTTCAAAAAATTCTTTCTTTGTTTAGTAGAAAGTAAATTCCAGTTTTTTCATTTCAAAGCTTGATGAACTGCAAGAGTACCAAGGGCACTTCCACCAACTCACAGAACTATCAGGTTTTCATATTTATCAGCCTCAAGAGTCTTTTTAACTAATTTATCAATTACTTTTACATCAATTGTCTCATCAATATCAAAAAATCAAATAGACCTATCGTCTCTTTGCTTTCTTATATTCTCCAAAGCACTCTGATATTGCCCTGAATATTTCTCTTCCAATAAACTCCTAGGAATTTTTAACGAATCAGTATTTAATAAGATCATTTATAATTTTTTTAGATTTTAGATTTTAAATACTCTCTCAACTCCCCTCATAGATCATCCCTTTCAAGGCCATAGGAAATTATGGCTTTTATAAATCCAATTTTACTCCCTGTATCAAAACGTTCTCATTTAATATCTACTCAGTAGATATCTTTGTCTTTTCTCATAAGTTCAAAAGCATCTGCAAGCCTAATTTCTCAGTCTCATAAACCTCATTCTGCTTTTTCTAGATAATCAAAAATTTGGGGAGTAAGAACATATTT
>CALLPO010000167.1 GCA_938015605.1 uncultured Candidatus Altimarinota bacterium
GATTCAATTTGTTCTGGAAGAATTCCAGGTCAAAGTATTCAAAGTCCAATTGGTTTATTATAATCTAGTTGCAGTTTAATAAGAGCTTGATACACACTTTGTCACATTACTAATCAATGTTGAGTTTCACCTTTTTCAATAATTCCAAGTACCACTACTCATTCTATTTCTTTCTTTTCAAAAAGTTTTTTCAGAGCTAAAGGTTTTTCCATAGATCAAGGCACTCTCATTTCTTCAATTATTTTTAATCAATTCACTTTAGCAGTAGAATATGTTTCCTCTAACATTATCTTCATTTCTTTTGTATGAAAACTTCATGTTAAGATGGCTATTTTTTTCATATTATTTAATTTATTATAACTAATTTAACTTATGATATCATAAATCAAAAAAAAATCTAGTAGAATTACCAGATTTTTTATTCATCAGTTTCTATATCTAACTCTCTACCTCATGCTATAAATCTATAACAACCATGTTCAAGTGATCAGACTCATCATCAGCGTCAATTCTTTTTAAAAATAATACCTTTACAATATCAAGAATCAATAGCCTTAAATATGTTTAATAGATTACTAATATCTGTAATATCCGTACTAATTTTAAGATTAAAGTTTGTATTTTTATCAAATCTAGATAATTGTTCTACTCTCACATTTGGTAAATCATCAGAATTAATTTTGTTTCAAAACGTATTAAAACTATAATTATTCGGTGAAATATTGTTATTAATATTTAACGATCTAAAATATCTTTGTTGTAAGAATAATATATTAGCGTTAGCATAATCTTCTCAATTATAATCATATCCTTCAAAAATTGTATTAAACGGAGCTCAATCTCTTAAAGCAAACTCTGTTTGAGTACACAAACCTCTTTTCATAAATCATGCATTATCAGTATTTTTTTTCATTTCAATGATTTCACATATCTTCTTTTCAACATAGTCTGCCTGTTTTTCAAATTTACTTACTGATTCTTTTTGTATTTGTCATTTAGAATTAACTAAAAATTGTACATTTCATCTTGATAAGCTCAATACAAAATGGTCTTTAATATTTGGATGATCCACAATAGATCAAAGATATTTATTTTGAATTTCTGGTGTTATTATAATTGATTTTAATCATTGATAATGTTTAATATTATCTACCTTTTTTGCATATTCTCTAGTTAGATTACTTCAAGAATCAATAATCATTTCATCAGAAATATCAATAAAATTAGAAAATCATGTCTCAAAATATCTAGTCTGCAATAAGTCAATTAATCATATTTGATCTCAATTTGCTGAACCTCGTAATAAAAGTGGATATTCTCATTCTTTGAATATATCTTCACTACCTGTAAAGTTATTAACATTTTTATCTTTAATTTCTGCAATACTAAAAGGATGTAAATATTGATGGTTTCAATTTTCATGTTGGTAGATCAAAGATGAAGTCTTACCTCAATATTTATTAATTAAATCTAAGGCTCAACTTCAATAAATCTCTGTCGATGTGTACAAGTCTTCTATTTCTTTAAGTTGATCACTCATAATTATAATTTGTTAATTATTATATATAGTATAATAATTAATAAAAAAGTCAATGACTACATCACCTTCTCAATAATACTTCAAATATCTAACACTTTCATATTTTTCACATCTTTTGCAAAATCTAAATTAATAGGGATTGAATTTGTTACATAAAGTGTATCAAGCTGCTGTGAAAGTTTTGTATATGAATTATTTGGAAAAATTCAATGAGTAGCAAATGCTGAAATATTATTGGCTCACATTTTTTTAAGAACTTTAGTAGTTTCAATAATCGTTCATCAACTTTGAATTAAGTCATCAACTATAAGTAAATCTTTATTCTCAGGATTTCACTCTGTTATAATAATTTCTCTTTTATCTCAAATTCTTGTTTTAGCACAAACTATTGTTTCATAGTCTTTGAAATCATTTCAAAATCTCTTTTTAGCTCAATCGTCAGGAAAAACAATAACAGTTTTTGGTATAATTTTAGCTTTTATCAGAACCATTGCAGTATGAATATCAACATTTACTTTATGAGAATCAAAGAAAAATCTTTCAGCAAGAGCATGAATATCTAGTATATGGATTGAACTTTTTCAAACACTTCATGAGGGAATATTTGAAAAAATATCCCCAAAATATTTAGCTGTTGCAATCTCTCATTTTACATTAATTCTCTCCATAGTTCCAACTGGAAAATATGGCATAACAATTCTCAGTTTTTTCACACAATAATCAAGTATTCATCTAATAATAATATAATTATCAAAAACAAGTTCAGGTGTTGAAAAGTCTCCAATATAGGTAATCTCATGATGTTCAACATCTTCTTTAACATTTTCAATGAAAAAATTTGGCCAAGTGTCAGGAAATTTTTCAAAATTCACTTTTGCTTTTTTTATTCCTAAATCAAGAGATATCTTCTCTCAAAGTGAATCAAAATTTGGATGTGTGATTATTGTTTTCATAAAATTATTTTAGATTAGCATTTTCATATTTAGAGATTTTTTCTATTCTTCTTGTGTGTCTTTCTTCATTAATATAATCTGTACTTAACCACAAGAGTATTGTTGAAAGAATTTCATCTTCATCAATAAATCTTGATCAAAGAGATAGAATATTTGCATTATTATGAAGAATAGAAAGATTTACAATATCAACTGGTCATCAATAATAGACAGCTGCTCTTACTCATTTAACTTTATTAGCAGATATAGCTTCTCATTGACCCGAACCTCATAGAATTATTGCTCTATTTTCTTCAGGTTTTTCTCACACCTTTTGTGCTGCTGGAATTATGAAATCAGGATAATCATCTAATGCATCATATTTATATGGTCACATATCAGTTACTTCAATATTTTTACTCTTTAAAAAATCTACTATTTTATTTTTTAATTCAAATCAAGCATGGTCAGTTGCAATATAAATCATTTTTTATCCAAGTAATAAATATAATAAAGCCATTCTTACTGGTACTCAATTTTCAGCTTGTCTAAAAAAAGCTGCATTTGGAAGTGAATCAACTTCTTCTTTTACTTCATTAACTCTTGGCAGTGGATGCATAATAGTGATATCTGTATTTCACCAAAGAGTCTCTAAGTCAAGTATAAAATCATCTTTCACTTTTTCATATTCAGAAATATCTTCAAATCTTTCTCTCTGAATCCTTGTTACATAGAGTACATTTGAATCTTTGATTCCATCTCTATAATTATCAGTTTGCGTATATTTAATATTGTTTTCATCCAGAAAACTTATTACTTTATTCGGCATTTTTAGTTCATCTGGTGAAATAAAAACAAATTCTACATTTTCAAATAGTCAGAGTAAAAATACAAGTGAATGAGTGGTTCTTCAATATTTTAGATCTCAAACAAGTGAAACTTTTAAATTATCAAGAGTTCATCTTTCTTTTAAAATAGTATATACATCAAGTAGAGCTTGTGTTGGATGTTGATGAGGTCAGTCACCTGCATTAATTACAGGTTTTAAAGTTGCGGCAGCTGTTGTTTTAACACTATAAGCTTCAGGGTGTCTCATTACAATAATGTCAGCATATATTGAAACTATTTTTGCATTATCTTCTAGTGTTTCTCACTTAGAAAGACTTGATGCATTTGTATCTGAAACAGTAATCACGCTTCATCATAACCTTTGCATAGCTGACTCAAAACTCAGCCTTGTTCTTGTACTTGGTTCATAAAACATTGAAGCCATAATATATCCCTCTAAAGGCTTCCCTCTATGAGCACCTGATAGGATTTTTTCCATATCTTCAGCTGTTTCAAAAATTAATTCTAAATCTTTTCTAGAAAACTGTTTTGTATGAATGATGTCTTTATAAGCTAGTTTTTTCATATTTATAATTCTTTTAATTTTCAAATAAAATCTTCACAACTTGTGTATCATTTTTTTTCTAAATATTGCTCAAATTCTTTTTTAATTCTTCCAAAACTCTCTACTCATTCTCTTGAATAAACAGTTCCAATCTGGACAGCTTTTGCTCAACAGAGTAAGAATTCAAAAACATCTATTCAAGATTTAACTCATCCAACTCAAATAATATCTATCTTATCTCATAATAGTTTATAAAATGCTCTAACATTAGCTAAAGCAACTGGTTTAACATAATCTCAACCAAGCCCACCAAATCAGCCTTTAGGCTTAATTATTGGTTCTTCTTTTTCACTGTCAATTATAAGAGTATTTCAAACTGAATTAATACATGTCAAAAATTTCACATTTGGATGCTTAAGAATTACTTTTGCCATAGCATCAGTATGAGCAGGATCAAAATATGGTGGAAGCTTTAGACCAATAGGTTTATTTCAAAGGCTGGCTACCATTCAGATTACATAATCAGCGTCATTAAAATCATATGCAAGCTGAGGCTTTCATACAACATTCGGACAACTTAGATTAATCTCAATCAAATCGACTCCTGAATCATCTTGAAAGGCTTGTGTTATTTTTACAAAATCATTTTTATCTGCTACTTCTGAACCAGTAAATCAAACTACTGATGCTACAACTGGTTTTTTAAAACTCCTTAGTTTTTTAGAAAAATCAGTGTATGTATCATATCCTAAATTAGGCAATCACATTGAGTTAAGACTTCATAAAGGAGTTTCCATATATCTAGGACTTGGGTTTCATTCCCTAGGTTCTAGACTACAAGATTTCATCATAATTCCAGAACTTTCACTTTTTCCAATTCACTCAAGATCTTCCCAGGTAGTACAAAGTGGACCACTAGCATTAAAAATTGGATGATCAAATTTCACACCTGCTACTGTTGTTTGAATGTTCATAATAGTTTTTTATATTAAATAATAGACCAAGCTAGTTTTTCTCAAGCCATAAATGGAACCACTTCTCAATATTTCTCAGGAACAATAAATT